>NZ_JBJERV010000063.1:0-29794 GCF_051882455.1 Huintestinicola sp.
AATTTAACACGATAGTTAATCTTGGCGCATTGATAGGCTTTGTTCTCGGACTGCTTAATATCTTTATCTGATCGGAAGAAAGTGTTGGTATGAATAACTACGCTATATTTCATACATAAAAAAGCACATCGGAAAGCAGATGAAAAACCGCTTTATTTCGATATTTTAATATTAACATCATCGCTGGGGAGTGCTTGCACGAAAGCTGAATTTTTGAATTTCTGCCCTGACGACTCTTGACAAATGCCGTATCCGGTGGTATAATCAGCTCAAGATGAACAATGTTCATTTTGAGGAGGTGAAAGCCATGAATCCGGAGATAACGTCAAAGGAAGAGATAATGCTTGTCTGCCGCAGAATAGCTGCGGAAAAGGGTCTGAAGGCGCTTAGTATGCGGGCGGTTGCAGGAGAATGCGGCATTGCTCCGGGTACGCTGTATAATTACTTCTCTGATAAGGAGGAACTGCTTATTGAAGCAATCGCAAGCGTGTGGCAGGATATTTTCAGTCTCACCGAGCAGGAAGAGAACTCTCCCCCGCTTCTCTTTTCGGAATATGTGGAAAAGGTTTTTGCAAATGTGTGCGGGCGTTTTCGTGATTATCCCGATTTCTTTACGGCGCATTCCGTGGCGGTAACCGCAAGCGGTAAGGACAGGGCGAAGAACGCTATGGAGCACTGTACCGAGATGATCCGAAGTTCGCTTCTTTCAGCACTGCACAGGGATAACGAAGTTTCTGACAATGCGTTTGGGGACAGCTTCAGCGAGGAGAGCTTTGTGGAGTTCGTCCTGGACAGCATTATCTTTCTGCTGATGCAGCAAAAATCCTGTGATACGCTGATCGCGGTCATAAAGAAAGTAATATATCGGGAGGATCATTATGCAGGCAATATTTGAAACGGCGTTTGATGCGGTGTATCTTGTTACGGTCATAACGCTTGGAATTATTATGATAAAGCGCAGTCTTTGCGCTGCGAATTCCGACGAAGCCGAAAGCGGGGATCTTTCCCACGGCAAGCGGCAATATATGCTGTTCGGAATAATGGCGGTAACGCTTGGTGCAGGTGACGCATTTCATCTTGTGCCGAGGGCAATCGCGCTTTGCACAACGGGTCTTGAAAGCTATACTGCGGCGCTCGGCATAGGAAAGCTCATAACGTCGGTTACAATGACGGCGTTTTATGTGCTGCTGTATTATGTCTGGCGCAGCCGCTACAAGGTAAGCGGAAAGCCCGTTATTACCGCGGCGGTATGGCTTTGCGCAGTTATTCGTGCTGTACTCTGCCTTATGCCGCAGAATAAGTGGACAAGCCCCGATGCACCGCTTTCGTGGGGAATTTACCGAAATATCCCCTTCGCAGTGCTGGGTGGAATAATTGTGGTGCTGTTTTTGCAAAGCGCAAAAAAATGCAGCGACATAAGCTTTCGTTTTCTCTGGCTAACCGTAGTGCTAAGCTTCGGATTTTATATCCCCGTGGTACTTTTTGCAGACACTATTCCGCTTATAGGTATGCTGATGATACCGAAAACCTGCGCATATGTCTGGACTGTGCTTATCGGATTTAACGCAATGAGGAGAGATTTGAAGAATGAAAAAGTGTCTTGATATTTCGCTTGTTTATGCTGCCGCAGCAATGGCGGGCGGCGTTTTCTACCGAGAGTTCACCAGGATAAACGACTTTGACGGAGTAACCGTTCTCGGTAAGGTACATACTCACCTGTTTCTGCTTGGAATGATTATTTTCCTGATTGCGGCGCTGTTCTGTGCGCATTTTAAGAGCCTGACCGAGCAAAAGCTGTTCAAGGCATTCCTGTGCGTTTACAATATCGGTGTGCCGATAACGGCGGTGATGATGGCGGTGCGCGGAGTGAGCGAGGTCCTGGGAACAGAGCTTTCTAAGGGCGCAAACGGTGCGATCTCGGGAATTTCGGGAATAGGTCATATAATAACGGGAACGGGAATTATCCTGCTGCTTGTGTCGTTTAGATCCGCCGCTAAAACGGAGGGTCGCAAATGAGCAAGCCTTGTCATTTTTCCTGCCGCCCCGGGCAGCAAACTTTTCCATATCCTTTTCGCCGGTGTTTTCATCTCCTCTTTCACCGAGAATGAAGAAACCAACATAGTTATCCTTGACAAAAGACGAGCTTCCTTAAAGCACTATATTATATTCTGAGTATAATACTAATTCTCAATCAACCTATAGACAAATCCTCGGCTAGAATAAGCCCATTCGTCGTCAAGCTCCCTTGCCGGGCGGCAAGCCCGCCTGCGGTCGCTTTCCTAGACTGGACTTATTCTATCTGTCGGCTTTGTCTATAGAACGATTTAGAATTAGTATAAATTATAATGCCTGAACACATTATTCAGTAAATAATTGTGACACAAGACAGCCCATCAACCTGTGAAATTACAAATTGATGGGCTGTGATGTTTTTGATCCGCTGTATCTGTTCTTACCGTGTTTTTGAAAACTTCTTTATGGCACTCTGCCTAAATGCAGGCTCTCATCTTATTCGTACATATCTCTCAGCTTTTCCAGGGCTTTTTTCTCTATCCTCGAAACGTAGGAACGGGAGATGTTCAGCTTGTCGGCAACTTCACGCTGGGTAAGGGGCTTTAAGCCGTACAGTCCGTACCGATGCTGTATGACCTCCTTTTCCCGCTCATCGAGACATTTATCAATAAAGCCGTAAAGCTGACGAGAGCGTATCATCACGTCTATCCTGTCCACAAGATCGTTGTCCTCGGCGATTATGTCCATCAGGCTCATGCTGTTGCCGTCCTTGTCTGTGTCCACAGGCTCGTCAAGATAGACATCCCGTGCGCTTTTTTTCGCGCTTCTGAAGTACATCAGGACTTCGTTATCTATACACTTTGCCGCATAGGTGGCAAATCTGGTGGATTTGGAATTGTTGAAGGAGGACACCGCCTTGATAAGCCCGATGGTGCCGATGGATATAAGCTCCTCGCTGTCAACATTCGGCGAATAGTATTTCTTCACCACGTGGGCGACAAGGCGGAGATTATGCTCGATAAGCTCCCCTCGGGCGGAGTCGTCCCCCTCTGCCATTCTCCTGAACGCCTCCGCTTCCTTTTCTGCGGACAGGGGCTTGGGGAATACGGTGCTGCTGTCCATATGCAGGGCAAAGTACAGCATATGCTCCAGCAGCCACGAGATAAGTCCGCCAAACATAAAGATCACCTCGGATATACATTTTTGGTAATGTATATTCGAGGTGAAATTTGTCCTATTCTAATTTTTATTTAAAGAAGCCGTTGTCGAACAATGTTTTTCGGTTCGGTTTATCCTGATGTATGGTGATATCCCCCTCGCAGCGGACATCTCCCTGTATCTCGGTGCAGTTGATATCTCCCTCGCAGCTTTGTACATTTCCGTGTATCACAGCGCACTCGATATCTCCCCCTGCGGAAGCATTTGCGCCGATATCTCCGCAGTGGATATCATCGCCTGCAGTAACGCTGCCGCCTACATTTCCGCAGTTCACTCCGTCCCCTGCAGATACCTGACCGCCCACGTTTCCGCAGTTTACTCCGTCGCCGCAGGACACTCCCCCGCCTACATTGCCGCAGTTTACTCCGTCGCCGCAGGACACTCCGCCGCCTACATTGCCGCAGTTTACGCCGTTGCCGCACTGAATATTCCCGTTAACGTCGCCCTCTATCGTACAGCCTCCCCAGATATCCACATTAAGTGCGGGCTGCTCCGAAGGCTTGGGCATTTGCAGCTTTATCACGAGCTTTCCGTCATATTCATTCTGCGTGAGTATCTTATTTCCCATTGCCTGAACTATCCGCAGCCTGCCGTCATCGGGCAGTCCGCAATTCGCCCTGTCTGCGCTTTCTTTTCCCGTAAGCAGAAAGTCAACGGTCACGCCGAAAAATTCTCCAAGCATGGGCAGCAGAGATATATCGGGGCAGGAAAGCCCGTTTTCCCATTTGCTCACCGCCTGAACGCTTACTCCCATATGCTCGGCAAGCCTTTCCTGGGGTATGCCCTTTTCTGTCCTGAGCCTTTTAATGTTTTCCGAAATAATTATTCCCATAATAATGACCATTCCTTTCCTGAGAGTTTTGTGTTTTCCGTAAGGAAATCTTTGGCGTCAGCCAAAGAAACAAAACTCGGAAGTTTGAAAATCTTTGATTTTCAAACTTATGACCTCCATTGTTTTTATGTCTTAAATTATAACGTATGTGCAGAAGGCTGAACAGATATTATCCGTTGATATTTATTCAACCGTTGGTTTATCTTCCTCAGGCTTATTGTCATCTGCGCCGAGCTTCTTTCCCATTCGCTCCATAACAAGGGGCAGGGCAAGACCGATGATGAATATAACGATGGCGATGATACCCTCGCCGTTTAAAGCAAATTCCTTTGGATATACCGCAGGGAGCGAGCCGATTATAAGTCCGAGTATCGCGCAGTAGGTGCCTGTCTTGCACTTTTTGAGAAGTATGCTTATTATCTTTGCCGCCGCAAGAAGTCCGATGACCGCTCCGATGGCATAATATACAAGTGTGATTATATCAAGCTCGCTCACGGCTCTTATGGCGTTGTCATAGCCGCCCAGAATTTTTAGGACAAGCGCTCCGCTGAGTCCCGGCATTATCATTGCTGCTGCCGCAAAGACAGTCATTATGATTATTGCCACAGGGCTTGTGCCGAAAGCGGCGCTGCCCTCTTTCAAGGAGTTAAAGAGGATTATTCCCACCGCCGCAATAAGGAAAGGCGCAAGGTGAACGGGTCTGAGCTTTCCCGCACTGCGGCACTCCTTTATGATGGCAGGAAGAGAGCCGATGATTATTCCCAGGAAGAAAAACTGTGTGGGAACGTTATGGAACTCGAAAAGATATCCCAGCACCTTGGAGGCAAGGAAAATTCCCAGCACAATGCCAATACCCAGAGGTATGAGGAAGGGAAGATTTTTTCTGAGCTTTTTGAAGTTTAGATCGATAGCGTCAAGGAGCTCATCATATATTTTTAGTATAAATGCGATCGTTCCGCCGCTGACGCCCGGAATGGCGTCGGCAATGCCCACGCAGGCACCCTTGATGACCAGCAGGAGCCATTCTTTAAATTTTTTCATACTGCTTTTCCTCCATTTTCAAAATTCCAATTCAGTATAACATATTACAGTATTTATTTCAATAGCAAAAGAGATTTATTTTGAATTTTTAACGAAATCTTATTGAAATTTAATTTAAAGTATGGTATAATATAACTAATTTAGAAAGGATGACCGATATGGGCAGTTACATAACAACTTATATGAAATCGGTGGAAGCCGCTCTCGAGGACGAAAACACCGACTGGCAGGCTCTTAAAAGAGAACATCTTGTGCAGATAGAATTTATTCAGCACGAAAGGCTCATTCACCTTATCGTTACGGTGATGTGCTGCCTGCTGCTGTTTATCGGGCTCTGCGTTTTCTTTATGTCACAGCTTATGCCGTTTCTTATAGTGGACGGTCTGCTGCTCATTCTCGATTTCTGCTATCTGATATACTACTGCTTCATTGAAAACAGCACCCAGAAGCTCTACAGACTTTACAACCGTATCTGCGCCAAGGCAGAACCCGAAAACAAAACTGTTGCCGATATCCTGACAGATCAGAAGCTGACATAAATCATTTTTAGATTGGAGATTACACCGTGAAAGTAACCGCTGAGATCGTCCGTGAGATCATTGAAAAAAAGGACATTATCGTTGAATTTCAGCCCATATACTCCCTGAACACGAAAAAATACATCGGTCTTGAAGCCCTCGCCAGAGGCAAATACAAGGACGAGATAATTTCGCCGTATTTTCTTTTTGAGTATGCAAAAAAGGACGGCTCGATCCTCACTCTCGACAGGATATGCCGCGAAAAGGCTATGAGAGCTTTCTCCGCTGAAAGCTCCGCTCCCTCTCTTTTCATAAATTTCGAGACCTCGGTATTAAACGGCATTACCTCGGGCACAGGCGAGATACAGAGGACTGCCGCTGAAAATCATATCTCTCCCCAGAACATCGTTATCGAGCTTAATGAGTCCAGGGTAAAGGACTCCTATAATCTGATGATGTTCGTGGATTTCTATCGCTCAAAGGGCTTTCTTATCGCGCTTGACAATGTGAGCGCGGGGCTTGATACCCTAAACCGCATTATGCTCATAAATCCCGATATCATAAAGATCGACAGGGCGATAGTTTCCCAGATAGACAGCAACAAATACAATCAGGAGGTCTTCCGCTCCATTATCAACACCGCCAAGCAGATAGGCGCTATGACTGTTGCAGAGGGCGTTGAGACGGTGGACGAGGTCATTACCTGCATGATACTGGGCGTGGACTATTTCCAGGGATTTTATTTCCAGAAGCCCGAGCAGTTTAATTATCTGTTTACAAACGAGGCAAGGCTGAAGGTCGAGGAAGCTGCTCAGAAGCTGAACATCTCCACAAAGAAAAATCCCACTGTGGTGAATATGAAGATAGAGAGCTACAAGCGCATTATTTACGAGCTTGTGAACCGTCTTTCCTGTATGACCCACGATGATTACAATGCGGAGCTTCGCGACTATGTTGACGAGCACAGCGAGATAGAATGTGCCTTTCTCATTGACAGCAAGGGCTTTCAGATCACAGACACGGTCATGACCCCGGGTGTTGAGATACTTGAGGGCTATCACCCTGCGCTCATGGGCGTTAATCACGATATCAAGAATTATTTCTACGCCATCAAGGAGCAGATAGAGGACCCCTTTATTTCCGGCTGGTACATAAGCAATGCTACGGGCAAAAGCTGTAAGACAATTTCTTCCAAATTCTACAACAACAAGGGCGAGATGATCGTTGCCTGCGTGGACTTAAAAAAACAATAAGCGGGTGACGACCCGCGGCGAGACGTTCTATAATTTATTTGGGCGGCAGAGTGTCGGCTCGGTAACGGTACAAATAAGCTGCCCAATAAATCGGAATTTAACAGAGGTGTTCTAAGCTATGAATATCATCAATCTGATACAGCAAAAATATGGTGATACTTGTCAGCTATGCTCGCCACTAGATGAAAAACAATTTGATGAAGCCCAGAAAGTGATTCCTAATGAATTGTTAAGCATTTTACAGTTCAGTGATGGAATAGAAGAATTAATGACACATCCTGATGCTAATGACGGAAAACCTTTTGTAATAGGCAGTATAGTCTATTCATTTGATGAAATCAAGTCGGAAACCAAAAGTTTTTTTGATTTATATGGTGATGAAGGAACGGTCTTTGCAGGAAATGGTGCCGGAGGGTATTTTGTTCTTAAACCCGATGGAACAATCTATTTATATGAGTATCTTGATGAAGACGGTGAATACTACGCCGCTAGTTTATCTGATTATTTTGCTAAATTCTGAGATGTTCATTGCTTGGATAAAAAAGCGGAATATTTTTTGATGAAAACAGTATAGGTTCAGATAAAGACAACTTCTGACTTATCTCCCTTGCAACTTCCAATATATCAACCTGTTTCGGGTGTGACAGAGATAAATCATATATGCCGTTCTCCGTTTCGGGGGGACGGCTTCTTATTTGAAAAAATTTACAAATTATATATTGACAGTTTGAAACATTCGTGCTATAATATATTTTGGAAATTATTGACGGCAGGAAAATTGTGTGGTATAATTAGTATAATTATGGTAATATCTCACGAAAGGACAGCGCAATGAAAAAAGAATACATAATGGGCAACGGCGCTATTGCTTTGGGCGCTCTTGCGGCAGGGGTGAACGTGGTCTCGGGTTATCCCGGCACTCCCTCCTCCGAGATCGTTGAAACAATTTACAAATATCCCCACGAGGGCGTTTACCTTGAATGGTCGGTAAACGAAAAGGCGGCTCTTGAGGTGGCTGCTGCGGCGGCTTACTCGGGGGCAAGGTCTATGGTCACTATGAAGCAGGTGGGACTGAATGTGGCTTCCGACCCGCTTATGTCGCTGGCTTATGTGGGCGTTAAGGGCGGTATGGTCATCGTTTCCGCCGATGACCCGGGACCCATTTCATCACAGACCGAGCAGGACACAAGACGGTTTGCAAAGTTTGCTCGCATTCCCGTTTTTGACCCCTCTTCACCCGAGGAGGCTTATGAGATGATACGGGAGGCTTTTGATTACTCCGAAAAGTACGGCACCCCCGTTCTTTTCAGACCCACCACCCGCATTTGCCACGCTTATGCTTCGGTTGAGGTGGAGGACAGCACTTCTCCGAAGGAATACGAGGGCTTTGTGAAGGACTCGAAAAGGTGGGTCATTTTCCCGAGACTTTCTTATCAGAACCACGAGATGATAGAGAAGAGAAATCCCGAGATAGGAAAGGATTTTTCGGGTTACTGCCGAAACACCTGCGAGGGCAGCGGCTCAAAGGCGGTTTTTGCGTCCGGTATCAGCTATGCTTACGTAAAGGAGTATCTGAAGGATATCCCCGATGTGAAGCTTTGCAGGATAGCGACGGCTTATCCCTTCCCCGAGGATTTTGTGCTTAACTGTCTTGATGGTGTGGACGAGGTCATCTGTCTTGAGGAGCTTAGCCCGTTTATTGAGGAAGAGCTGCTTCAAACGGTTGGCAGGCACGGTCTGTCGGTTAGGATAAAGGGCAAGCTCAGCGGCGACGTTAAGGCAGCGGGAGAAAATTCTGCCGACTATGCGGCAAAGGTACTGAGCGGTTTTATTGGCAGGGAGACTCCCGAACAGGGCACCCCGCTTTCGGATATGCCCCCGCTCCCCGTTCGTCCGCCTGTGCTTTGCGCAGGCTGTCCGCACAGGGCTTCCTTCTATGCGGTAAAGCAGGCTATGAAGGGCAGAAAGAGCTATTTCTGCGGCGATATCGGCTGCTACACTCTGGGCAATGCTATGCCCCTTGATATGGTTGACACCTGCCTTTGCATGGGCGCGGGAATTACCATGGCGCAGGGCTTTAACAGGGTTGACAAGGACGGGGTATGCTTTGCTTTTGTGGGCGACTCCACCTTCTTTGCTTCGGGTATGACGGGAGTTGTAAATGCGGTATACAACGAGGCGGATATGATACTCTGCGTGCTTGACAATTCCACTACGGCTATGACCGGTCATCAGCCCCACCCCGGTACGGGTCGGACTATGATGGGCAATGTGGTTGAAAAGGTGAGCATTACAAAAATTCTTGAGGGTATGGGCGTTAAGAAGATAGTTACTGTTGACCCGCTGAACCTTTCCGAGGCGATCGCGGCGGTCAGGGAATGTGCGGATATGAAGGGCGTTAAGGCTATTATCTTCAAGTCCCCCTGCATTGCGGTGACTAAGCCTGCGGGAAAAGTTACTATATCGGGCAAATGCATTAACTGCAAAAAGTGCATAAAGGAGATCGGCTGTCCCGGACTTATTATTTCCGAGGGCAGGGTGGCTGTTGACAAGGGGCTTTGCACGGGCTGCGGATTGTGCGCCGAAGTTTGTCCCGTAAATGCGATCGGAGGCGAGTGCTGATGGATATGGATATTCTCGTTTGCGGAGTGGGCGGTCAGGGAACCGTGCTTGCTTCAAAGCTTATTGCATCGGCGGCTATGACGCTGGGAAACACCGTTCATTCGGCGGAAACTATCGGTATGGCGCAGAGAGGCGGCTCGGTCACAAGTCACATTCGCATTGGCGACAGGGCGTACTCCCCTCTTATCCCTCTTGGCAGCGCTGATGTTATTATTGCTTTTGAGCCTGCGGAGGCGGTGAGAAATCTGATGTACCTTAAAAAGGACGGATTTGTGATAGTTAACCGCATTCCCGTTAAGCCTACTACCGAGTCAATTCACGAGTCGGGGTATGACGGTGTGGAAATGGTTGAATACATAAAGAAAAAATGCGGCTGCCTGGTGGTTGACGCTTCCGAGCTTTGCGGTGAGCTGGGTGCGAAATTCTACAACTCCGCTATTCTCGGTGCGGCTGCGGGTACGGGAAAGCTTGGAATTTCTCCCGAGGCGCTTATTGCTGAGATAGAACGGAGAGTTCCCGAGAGATTTGTGGAGGCTAACAAAAAGGTTTTCTCCGAGGGGCTAAAAAAGGCTGAAAATTTTTGATATACATGAAAGAAGGCTTCTGTTATGAAACTAAATGAGGTTCAGCTGGGTCAGGTCAATGCTCAGATCCAAAGGCTAATAAAGACCGACAGCTATTACGGAAAAATGTACCGTGATATGGGCATTGACGGTATAAGCAGTCAGGAGGATTTTGAAAAGCTCCCCTTTTCAAGCAAGGACGATCTGAGAAACGCTTATCCTCTGGGCATTCAGGCTGTTCCCGACGAGGAGGTTGTCCGCATTCACTCATCTTCGGGTACTACGGGCAAGCCTGTTATCATTCCCTACACCGCAAAGGACGTGGACGACTGGGCGATCATGTTTGCACGGTGCTACGAGACTGCGGGCATTACCAATAAGGACAGGATTCAGATAACTCCCGGCTATGGTCTGTGGACTGCGGGAATAGGCTTCCAGGCAGGCTGCGAGAAGCTTGGGGCTATGGCTATTCCTATGGGTCCGGGCAACACCGAAAAGCAGCTGCAGATGATGATAGACCTGAGATCTACCGTTATCACGGCGACCTCCTCTTATGCCCTGCTGCTTTCCGAGGAGATAAACAAGAGGGGCATCAGAGATCAGATCTGCCTTAAAAAGGGCGTTTTCGGCTCGGAGAGATGGAGCGAGAAGATGAGAAAGTCCATTTCCGAGGGGCTGGGAATCGAGCTTTATGATATTTACGGTCTTACGGAGATCTATGGTCCGGGTATTGGTATAAATTGTCAGAATGAGAGAGGGATACATTACTGGGACGATTACATTTACATTGAGATAATCGACCCGAAAACGGGCAAGCCTGTTCCTGACGGCACCGAGGGCGAGATAGTTATCACGACCCTTGTGAAGGAGGGCGCTCCTCTTATCCGCTTCCGCACTCACGATATTTCACGTATCATTCCCGAAAAATGCTCCTGCGGCAGAAGCTATCCCCGTATTGATGTTATCAAGGGCAGAAGCGATGATATGTTCAAGGTCCACGGCGTGAATATGTTCCCAAGTCAGGTGGAGGAGATCCTCAAGAAGGTGGACGGAGTTTCCAGCGAGTACAGCATCAACATTGCTCACGATGACGAGAAGAACAGAGACGTTATGCTCCTTACCGCAGAGGCGGAGGGACGGGTAAATTTCGACAACACGGAAAAGAAGATAGCCGAGCTTTTCAAGTCCCTTATCGGCGTTACTCCAAAGGTGACGGTGGTCCCTGTGGGAACGCTGCCCCGAAGCGAGAAAAAGACCAAGAGGGTTATCGACCACAGAAATCAGTAAGTTTTTTTATTCGAAAAGTCAGAAAATTCCGAAAAACTATTGCAAATTTTCTCAAAATGGTATAAAATATATTTGAGGGCTTCATTTTCCGAAGCCGGCACTATTTATTTATGAAAGGATGTCATACCAATGGCAGGATTAAACAAGGTTACTGTTGACGACATTAACGTTCGCGGCAAAAAGGTTCTCGTAAGAGTTGATTTCAATGTTCCTATGAAGGACGGCGTTATCACCAACGACAACCGTATCCAGGCTGCTCTCCCCACTATCAAGAAGCTTATTTCCGACGGAGGCAAGGTCGTTCTCTGCTCTCATCTCGGCAAGCCCAAGAATGGCCCCGAGGCTAAGTTCTCCCTCAAGGCTGCTGCTGACAGACTTGCAGAGCTCGTAGATACCAAGGTTGTTTTCGCTGCTGACGACACCGTTGTCGGCGACAATGCCAAGAAGGCTGTTTCCGAAATGAAGGACGGCGAGATCGTTGTTCTCGAGAATACCCGTTTCAGAGGCGCTGACGAGACAAAGAACGGCGAAAACCTTTCCAAGGAGCTTGCTGACCTCGTTGACGGTCAGGTATTCGTTATGGACGCTTTCGGTTCCGCTCACCGTGCTCATGCTTCCACTGCAGGCGTTACAAAGTTCGTTAAGGAGACTGCTGTAGGCTACCTTATGCAGAAGGAGATACAGTTCCTCGGCAATGCTGTTGAGGATCCCGTTCGTCCCTTCGTTGCTATCCTCGGCGGCGCTAAGGTCGCTGACAAGCTGAACGTTATCAACAATCTCCTGGACAAGTGCGACACTCTTATCATCGGCGGCGGTATGGCTTACACATTCCTCAAGGCTAAGGGCTATGAGGTTGGTACTTCTCTCGTTGACGACGAGAAGATCGACTACTGCAAGGAAATGATGGCTAAGGCTGAGCAGCTCGGCAAGAAGCTTCTTCTTCCTATCGACACCACTATCGCTGCTTCCTTCCCCGATCCTATCGACGCTGAGATCGCTGTTGAGGTAGTTGACTCCGATAATATCCCTGCTGACAAGATGGGTCTTGATATCGGCACAAAGACTATGGAGCTTTTCGGTGAGGCTGTTAAGTCCGCTAAGACTGTTGTTTGGAACGGTCCTATGGGCGTTTTCGAGAATCCTGTTCTCGCTAAGGGCACTATTGCTGTTGCTAAGGCTCTTGCCGATACCGACGCTACCACTATCATCGGCGGCGGCGACTCCGCTGCGGCTGTTATGCAGCTTGGCTTTGCTGACAAGATGTCCCACATCTCCACCGGCGGCGGCGCTTCTCTCGAATATCTCGAGGGCAAGGTTCTTCCCGGCGTTGATGTTATCGCTGAAAAGTAATCTTTTGCTTACTTTCGGGACGGAGCGCCTGCTTCGTCCCGTTTTTTTCTTATGCGGGGTAAAAATATGGACGAGAATTTCTATCAGAGTGCTGTACGGAAGGCTGTTTCAAAAGGTGCTAAGCTGCTTGAACAGATCGAAAAGGGTGATATTTCTCAGGTTCGCTGCGATATGAGCGGAAAATACGATGGCGGCGGAATTTACGATATAAACGGCAAAAATCGTTTGCTGCTTGCTCGCTTCCTCATGTGGCAGGACAGGCTGCCCGATAATGCAGAGGAACTGCTTTCTATGCTTATGGAGGAGGAAATATCTGCCCTCAGACAGGATTCTTTTCAGGGCTTCGGGTATGGGCTTATGATACTCACTGCTTTACTGAACCGCTATAATCATAATGGGAAATATCAGGGGTTGTTTTATCGGGCTAAGGACGCTAATTTTGACACCGCCTGCGGTTATGACCCAAATGAATGCGAAAAGCTCCTGTCGGAAAAGATAGATGATCTGTCTCCCGCTGACTGCATTTATATGCTTATCGATCTGGAGCTTTATGATGAAGCGGCTAAGCTTGCGGAAAAATATGCGGAGGATAATCCGCCGGAAAATGAAGCCGATTACCAAATGCTGATATACATTAACAATTATACGGGAAGAAAACAGTATAACCTTCCATATTACGAGGCTGTGGCGGACATTGAGCTTGAACGTGAGAATCCTTCGAAAGTTTCCTTGGCGCTCGGTAATCTTATCAGAGCATACATTGAGCTCGGAGAATATGACAAGGCATATATTGCTATTGGCAGGGCAAGGGAATTTATTTTTAAGGTCTCCGAATGGAACAAGTGCGGACCGGGAAGAAATTATTTTGAATATGCCGCAGAGCTTGTTTGCAGAATGCCCGAAAAAGCCGTAAGCATATGGGAAGAATGGCGGTATTTTTCGGTGAAATTCCCCGATGATATGAGCATGGATTGTCTGAAAAAGCATATCAGCGCCGCAGAAGCTGTGGGCGACGCCGAAGCTGCCGATATTTTCCGAAAGGCTCTTGACAGAAAAATGGATAAACTATCTAAGAACCTGTCTTCACAAGAAATGTGTGCGGATCTTCGAGCATAATTTTGTCTAAGACAAGGCAAAGATCCGCAGGCGGGCTTGCCGCCCGGCAAGGGAGTGTTGCCTTTCAGGCAACCAGACGACGAATGGGCTTATTCTAGCCGAGGATTTGTCTATAGGTTGATTGAGAATTAGTATAAAATAAAGGAGGAAAATTTATGATACTTGAAAACGAAAAAATCGACATCTGCCGCGACTGCGACTTCTCCTATTCAAACATAACAGGCTCGGATTTTACCGCGGTTTCCGCTATGGACTGCGATTTTTCCGAGATAACAGTGAGCGGCTGCAATATGATCTCCGCTCATATGGAAAATGTTATGCTGGAGGACGCTGCTATTGAGAATGGAAATATGGCAAACTCGTCCTTTAACGACATTTCCCTGTCGGGACTCAGAATGGTGAATGGTGACATTCAGAGAGGAAAGCTTGAAAGCGTTGATATGAACGGAATTTCTGTCAAGGGCTGCGACCTGTCGGGTGCTGTTCTCGAAAACTGCAACCTCGAGGGGCTTGCTATCAGCTCATGTCAGATATCGGGTATGAGCATTGACGGTATTCCCGTTAAGGAGCTGCTGGAAAAATATTACAGATAACTTGGGAGGACGGCTATGGAGCACCGGGCTGTTTCTGAGGAGATAAGGAAGCTTTACGACCCCTGCCGCACCGTTATTATCGGGATAGACGGGCTGGGCGGCGCAGGGAAAAGCACCGTTTCCGAATGCATTAAAAAGACTTTTGCAAAGACGGATATTCAAATCACGATCCTGCATATTGATGATTTTATCCAACCCAGGGCTGTGAGATACAGCGACAAGGCGGAGGAATGGGAATGTTACTATAATTTGCAGTGGCGGTATGATTATCTTATAGACGAAATAATCAAGCCAATACGGAGCGGTGAGCCTTTTCATAAAAAAATCGAGCTTTATGACAAGGACAATGACTGCTATATTCTTTCCGACACGGATATACCTGTGGGAAGTGTTGTAATAATTGAAGGCATTTTCTTACAGAGAGAAGAGCTTAGGGACCTGTTCGACTTTATGATATACATTGATGTGCCCGAGGAAACACGCCTTAAACGTGTGCTTGAAAGGGACGGTTATATCGGCGATAAGGAGCAGATAGCCGCTAAATATAATTCCCGTTATTTTCCTGCCGAACGGTATTACTGCGAGCACTGCTCCCCTGCGGAGAATGCTCAGCTTGTTACCCGATAAGTGCGCACATATGCTTGACAAACAGGTCTGTGAATGTTAAAATAGAATAAAGTCACACTTTTATTTTAAGGAGTTTTATAAATGAGCGTTAAATTCCATCTCCCCGATTTCTGGTCCCATGGTCCTCTTAATCTTGCTCTTATCGATATGATAAAAAGTAACCCCGAGTATTTCTATGACGGCGTGGAGATCGCCTCGGTTTACGGCTGTTTCCCTCCTGCCATATGGAACGGGGGAAGAAATATCAACGGGTATGCAAACGAAGATGTTATAAAAAAGGTTCTTGACGAGTTCAATTCCCGCGGTATCCCCTGCCGCTTTACATTCACAAATCCTCATCTCACCGAGGAGCATATGAGCGATAAATTCTGCAACCGCCTTATGGAGCTGGCGGACAACGGGCTTAACGAGGCTATCGTCAATACTCAGGTGGTGGAGGACCATATCAGGAAAAATTATCCCAAGTACAAGATAACCTCCTCCACCTGCAAGCAGATAAGGGATATGGACAAGCTTATCGCAGAGCTTGAAAAGGACTACAGCCTTGTTGTTCTCGACTACAACTGGAACAACAACATGGAGGCTCTGGCGGAGATACCCGAGAAGTACCGCGGCAGGCTTGAGGTGCTTGTATGCCCCTACTGCTTCCCCAACTGTCAGCGCAGGGGCGAGCATTACAGCTTCCTCGGCAAGCAGCAGATTGAGCGCTCCACCATCAATGCTTTTCAGGGTATGGGCGGTATGAGGCTGAACGTTCAGCAGGAAAAGCCCTTCCTTTGTGAGGCTATAAACAAGAATTTCCTGGAAACTACCGAATTTTCCACCCACGTTACTCCCGATACTCTGTATAATAAATATGTTCCCCTGGGATATGAGCAGTTCAAGATAGAGGGCAGGACCATTCACCCTCTGAACGTTATCGAGAGCTATGTTTATTATATGGTAAAGCCCGAGCACAAGGATATGGTAAGGCTGAAGCTGAGTCTCAGCGTTTTTCAGCCGAGAATGTGATAATACCAAACGAGATACCGCAGATAACGCATTTTTATCTGCGGTATTTTTATAATCTATTTTGTATTTCAAATAAAAATTATCGTTTTTCAGTAAAAAAGTATTGACAAACACATTTTGGTGTGATATAATGCAGATAGTGGAGATAATACTTATTCTGAAAGGCGGTTTTACAAATGACAAAAAATAACAGATCCATAAGACTGACGGGTATACTCATAAAAACAGCGATAGTTCTGTGCTTTGCGGCGCTGTTTATCATGCCCTATGCGGCACAGGTCTACAAGCAGGTATCCCTTATGCAGGACGACGTTACCGTTCCCCTGCTTATCACCTTCTACTCCTGCGCTGCGGTGGGATTTGTGATACTCTTCCTCCTTGACAGGCTGGTCGCAAACATAAGCAAGGGCGAGGTTTTCGTAAATGACAACATCAAACTTCTGCGAATATTGTCCTACTGCTGCTTTATCATTTCCGTTATCACTCTGATATTCGCACGTTTCAGGATAATTGTTTTCGTTATCACCTTTGCTGCGGCGTTCTTCGGGCTTATTCTTCGGGTGATCAAGAACTGCTTTGAGGAAGCTGTGAGACTTCGTGAAGAAAACGACTTTACTATATAAGCCGAGGTGATAGAATATGGCAATAATTGTTAATCTTGATGTTGTTATGGCAAAAAGAAAGATAGGCTCGGGTGAGCTTGCGGAGAAGATAGGCATTACTCAGGCTAATCTTTCCATTCTGAAAACAGGCAAGGCTAAGGCTGTCCGTTTTTCTACGCTGGAAAAGCTCTGCGACGTTCTGGACTGCCAGCCGGGAGATATCCTTGAGTTTTCAAGAGAGGAGGGCGGGAATGATGAATGACGCAGGTCTTATGCCTATGGAAGCACCCATCGGAAGGAGCGATGAAGCCGTTTTTTCCAAAAGGGAGAAGTTCTTTTCCTTCGGGGCGGCGGTGCTGGGATCTGTTTTTGTAAAGTGCTTTGCGGCTCCATTTATGATAAACGCACGAATGGGGCTGGGGGCGGCGGTCTTTCTGATACTTGCCCTTGTTTTTGCTCTGACCTTTAAAAAGGGCAGAAAAATAACGCCCTCAAAGGCGCTTCGCATTGTTTTATGCGTTCTGTTTTCCGCAAATATTTTCATAAGCGCAAATCTGCTCATACAGTCCCTTGGCTTTATTTTCGCGGCTATGATACTTGTTTATGACTGCCTGGCAGACAGTGATGAGAGGTTTGACAGGATAAGGAAGCTTTTCCCTGCGGATATTTTTGCGGCGGCTTTTCGCCCCCTTTCGGATATGGGTGCCTGCCCCGGGGCTATGAAGTCTGCGGCGGATAAAAACAAAGCGGGAAAGGCAGTCAAAAACGCGCTTTTGGGTCTTGCGATAGCCCTGCCCTCCACCATGATCGTGGGTATCCTGCTTATGAGCGCTGACAGCGGCTTTGCGGATATCCTGAGTTCCATTACGGACGGCGGGCTAAGGTCTGTGATGATATTTGCCGTTCAGACGGTCATCGGGCTTCCTGTGGGCTTTTACATCTTCGCTATGTGCCACGCGCCCGGTGACTGTGACGAAAGCAGCGATGAATACTGCCTTCAAAGGATAGCGGCGGTGAGATTTGTTCCATCGGGTGCGGCGGCTTTCTCGGCGGTGCCTCTCTGCGTAATGTATGTCATATTTTTCTTTTCGCAGATATCTTATTTCCTGTCCTCATTCGCTTCAAGGCTGCCCTCGGATATGGAAAGCTATTCGGAATATGCAAGGCGGGGATTTTTCGAGCTGTGCATTGTTGCGCTTATAAATTTAGCTGTGATAATCGGCATAAACCTTTTCTCCAAATACGGTGAGGACGGAAAAAAGTCTGAATTTCTGAAAATAATGACCGTCACGCTCTGTATATTTACAATTCTCCTCATTGTCACAGCCGTAAGCAAAATGGGTATGTATATAAGCGTTTACGGGCTTACAAGGCTGAGATTTTACACCACCTGGTTTATGCTTCTGCTGGGTGTGCTGTTTATCGGGATAATAATTTCGGTAGTCTGCGGAAGATTTAATCTGTCAAAGTTCGCTGTGACTGCATTTACCGTAATGTTTGCCGTTCTGAGCTTCTCAAACGCCGACAGGCTCATTGCAGAATACAACATCGGCAGATATCTGGACGGCACCCTCCCTTCGGCTGACATAACAATGTTTCGTGAGCTTTCCGCTGACGCTGTTCCTGCGGCGGAGAAGCTTAGAGGACACATTTCCCCAAAGGAGGAAGAAGTGCTTGACGAGATACTTGAAAGCAAGTCACGGGAATTTCACAATGCGGATATCCGCACAGTTACCGTAAGCGAGCTGACGGCGGAGAGGGTCTCAGATGAAAGGCAGTAAGATACTTATCTGCGGTGCGGCGCTCATAATAATGCACTACATTGATTTTATGCTGTTTGACAAGGGTTTCCCCGGTGCTCTTCTCGTCACCGCCGCCGCAGGAGCTGTCTGCGGCGGTGTATGCGGAGAAAGTAAATTTATAGGCACGGCTGTGAATACGGTGCTTACGCTTGTGCTGTATGCGGCACTGATATTTATGACGGGGCGGCTCAATATTTACGAACAGATAATGTTTCCTCACGGAATGACCGAGGAAAACTATCTGAGCGCTTCAAATCAAGCTGCGGCAGGGCTTATAATAATGCTTATTTTTGCGGTGACTGTTGGGTCAGTTATTTTGGGGGCGGCTGTGTCCGGCGAAATAAGGAACATAAACGAACAAAAATAAATACCGCACAAAGCCTGCAAGCAAGCGGGCTTTGTGCGGTATTGGTTATATATATTCCCATATAATACATATGCTGCTGTTATCATCATCACCGAGAAATGATATAATATAAATCATATCGGATTCAACATATCGTGCCATAATTCCACCGCTTTCACTCTTTCGGAAATCTTTAAAAACAGAAAATATCTCATCGGGAATAGCTAAAGAAACGCCCTCAATTTTTATATACTTACTACTGCCATTACCTCCGACCAATACATCCGTTATCATTTCATCATCATTGCGGTAACTTCCCGAAACTGCCATAACATTTTTATACCAAATCTGAAAGAAAGATGTACCATCACCCCTATCTATAATAGGTTCAGGGGCACTAAAATCCTCACTAAGTGCAAGGATATCACTCACCTTGCAGGGCAGGGTAAGCTGATAGCCGTCTATCGTTACCATTTTGCTTATCCGCTCCCCCGACCAGCCCTCTGGAAAAGGTGGAATTATGTCACCGGTTTTATTGTTTATCAAATAGAGATCACCGTTTTCGTCATATTCCCTGCTGTATTTCGGTTCAGCTTCTACTGTATTTTCCTCAGAAACCGCAGATTGAACGGTCGTTTCTTCAATACTCACCTGCTTCGACGGCGCGACGCACCCAGCCAAGCTGCACATAAGAACAAATGCCGCAAGCGCGGATAAAAATCTTTTTTGTTTCATAAAGATCTCCCCCCGTTTATTATGTTTTTGAAATCAAAGAAAAAATATTGTCGTAAATAACAAGTAATATCAGAGATGAAATCTCCGCTCAAACTCGTCCTTTGTGGTCTTTCCGCGGAAAAGGAACAGCGCCGCCATAAGCATTACGCTGAGACAGGTGCATATGACCGTGGGATAGGTTATCCTTGTAAGCCCTGCTATAAGGCAGATAAGGGGCAGGAAGCCGTAAAATCCCCCGATTATCAGATAGAGCATATACTCTCCCGACTTCATTTTCAGCACCTTTGCGATTATGAAAATGGATATCACGGCGCATATGCTGGCGCAGGGAAGGACAAAATCCACCGACCAGCCCCGCCAGCCCGTAAATCTGTCCCAGATGACGGACAGGGAGGTTATGAGGATAAGCTCCCAGGTGATGTTTTTGAGTATCCTGCGGCGGTAGGTTATGCCCACAGAGGTGGTGAGCCAGGCGCAGATTATGCCGCCTATGCAGATAAGCGACCAGGTTATCCCTCCGGAGATGATATAATCCGTGCCAACACATATCGCCGCTGCGGATATGGAAATAAAGGCTATAAGCTTTAAGAGAAAGTCGCTTCCGAAGCGGCTTTCAGTTATTTTAGGATACATCTCGGGCTCGGGTGTGCCCGTAAGCTCTCCCTGACAGAGGGGACAGCGGTCCTTGTCGCCGTCAACGTTTAATCTGCATTTTCTGCACTGCTGCATTCTTCGCTCACCTCCCGGACCGGTCTTTCGGCATATGAATCGTTGCTCCTTATCGTAACGTCTATGCCCTGGGACGTGAGCGCGCGGAAGAAGCTGCGCTGAACGTCGGTGGAGGCATAGCTTGAGGTTATTCCCATTTGCAGGACATCGTTATAGGAGCAGATATTGAGCTGGATATTTCCCGTGCTCACAAATACGGAAAAGCTTCTGATAAGCCCGTCAAACTGCTTGGGCATTTTTATCCTGCCCACGTTTGAGATCACCGAAGTTTCGCTTCTCACGCTGATATGACGGGCAATGCGCAGGACTTTGTTTTTTAAGGGCAGAGGCGCGATACGTACAAAGGGGTTATGCTCAAGGGCGGCAAGGCTGTTCATTCTCACTGCAAGCTTATCCTTTGTGAGCTGCTCCTTGAACATCTCGCTCACGCAGGCTATAATGTCCTCAAGGGAGCCGTCCTGCTTTGCAAAGCTGTACCTTACGGATATCATTCCGAAAAAATTCTTGGCTGTTTCCGAGGGAAAATACTGCCTGAGATTTACGGGGATATTTATTACCACAGGCTTTTTTTTGCTCTGTACGGACATTTCCATACTGAGCGCCTTGATATAAAGGGCGGTGAGGAATACGGTCAGAGTTGTATTATATTTATGTGCCGCTTCTATCACGCTCTGAACCGAAGCGAAGCCCTCAATTGCCGAAAGCCTGTTATTTTCAAGTCTTTCCGACCTGAGACGGAATGCCTTTATCATTTTTGCCTTTGGCTTTTTGATAGTCTTGTCGTAATATTTTGAAAAGCTGTCCGCATTTTTCTGGGAAAATGAGGCGTCATTGTCCAGCACGGGAAGCTCGTCATCAAAAAGCTCCGCATAACGGTAGATGATATATCTGTAGACTATGGTTTTAAGGAGCATCAGTGCGCCTGTGCCGTCGGCAAGGACATGAAAGACCTCAAGGTTTATCCTGCTGCGGTGATATGTCACCCGATAAAGCAGGGAACGGACGTCCTCCTCGTATATCGCTGCGCAGACGGGAGAATTTTCCTCGGTTACAACGGGCTTTAGATCGCAGTTTTCCAGGTAATACCAGAACAGTCCCTTTTTCATTATCATATTGAAATTGGGATAGCCCTCCACCGCTCTTTCGGTGGCTTTCTGCAAAAGCTCGGGGTCTATCTCATCGTTTAGTTCGCAGGAAAATCTGAATACTCGTGTATCGGATTTTTCCACGGTAGACGGAAATATCTTGGCGGCATTGTCAAGACGGCTCCAGGAGGTATGTTTTTCACGTTTCATCATAAACTTCCTCCTCTCTTCTTAATCTGTAAGGCGCAGAAAATACATTATCATACTTACTGCCTTGCGCGCGTGAGGATTAAACTGCAGGTCGGAAGCGAAAAAGCCGTGATACGCCCTTTTTATGCGAAATGCCATCACTCTTGCACCGCTTTTGTAAAGCCTTTTTGCAAATGCCTCTCCCTCGTCGCGAAGGGGACATCTTTCGGCGGTTATAACCAGCGTATCGGGCATTCCTTTAAGGCTTTTCGCCTTGAGAGGAGCTACATAAGGGTCATTTTTCTCCTCGGGGCAGTTCACATACAGCTCAAAATATCCTCTCATACGCTCGGCGGTGAGGATACAGCCCTCGCCGTTTTCGCGGAAGGACGCATAGGGCGAATCCTCTCCGAACTCGCAGTCGGCGGCGGGATAAATAAGTATCTGCCTGCGTATCCTGAACTCTCCCCTGTCACGGGCTTTGAGTGAAACGGCGGCGGCAAGATTTCCTCCTGCGCTGTCTCCGATAAGGATAATATCGTTGGGAGACACGCCCCTTCTTACGGCATATCTGTAAACCCGTCGGGCGGCTTCATAGCAGTCATTCAGCCCTGCGGGATATTTATTCTCGGGAGCAAGGCGGTAATTCACCGAGACCACATAGCTGCCCGTTATGCGCGAAAGCTGCTTGCACACCTTATGATATCTGTCGATATCGTCGATGACCCAGCCTCCCCCATGAAAGAATATAAGCACTCTCTTTTTGGGGCTGAGCACAGAGGGGGGATATACACGGACAGGTATGGCTCTGCCGTCACGGCAGGTGATATCCCTGTCGTAATGACCGTCCTTGGCGGTGGCGGCGGTGCGTACAAGCAGGTGGATAAGCTCCCTGTGCAGGCGGTAGACCTTCCGTATATCGGGGGGAGTTATTTTGCTTATTATATGGTCAAAAAAGCTGCTCATTTTTCTTCATTGCCTTTCAGATTTTCTATACTTCTATTATACTATAAATCTTCCGTAAGGTCAATCGTATTATGCAAACTACTGCGTTTATGACGAAAATTTACATATTTACACAGGGGTAAAAAATTCCGCCGAATGATTTTTCAGACGGCGGATAAGGAATATCATATTTTCTCAGCCTCGGCTCTGATATGGTAAAACATTTGAAAAACATCTCCATCATCGGAAATAGTATTTTTCATTGCTCTTAATCTTCTCTTGCCCACACGGCGGTCGAGAACAGCAAATATCCTTACAAGCATATTTTCGCTTTGGAGACTTTTTTCTATACTCTGATTATCAAATTCATAAAAAGCGTTATATAAACACCTCTGGTCGAACATACCGTATTTTATTGCCGTATCGTCCATAAATGGAAACTCGACAGACAGCCTTTTCTCCAAAGTCTCGTCCTTTGGCAGCAAGCCTGCATTGCTCCACTGCTCATAGTAGCTTCCCGATATGATCTCCCTGCCGTCAAGATAAATTGCCGCTCTGCCCTCGTGGTCGGGACATTTACTGTATGACGCTGCAAAATATCGGATATGCCCTCTCAGGGAATAAGCAAGATATTCATTTTCAAGCTTGTGTCTTATACTTGTCCAGGTTTTCATATAAATATTTCGCCCCTTTTATTTTGCGGTAAAATGCATAAGAAGTCACACATCAGCAAAGCTCACCAAATCACTTATTATTTTTTTGAAGATAACAGACAATGAA
Source organism: Huintestinicola sp. (assembly GCF_051882455.1). Classification (NCBI taxonomy): domain Bacteria; kingdom Bacillati; phylum Bacillota; class Clostridia; order Eubacteriales; family Oscillospiraceae; genus Huintestinicola; species Huintestinicola sp. The sequence goes on from NZ_JBJERV010000063.1 coordinate 23,258, forward strand.
TCCTTAATATCTGTTACCGTCTCATCACTTATATATCCCTGAGATACATTTTTTCCATAGCTTCTTACTCTTGCCAAAGAATCATTATTGTAAATACACTCGACCGTATATATTGAAACCGGCATAGTTAATAAACTGTCATCTTCCATACATTTCTTTATGTAGTGATCATACATAAACATTTCTTTGTCAGTTTCATCTGTAACAGTCCTGTTATTTGCTGTATAAACCACGCTCAGCTTATCCCGGTCATCATATGTAAACTCAGAATGATCCATCGTAAATCCATAATATGAACTGTATTGGCACCGGCTGTATAAAATGGGCTTTTTGTCCTTGTATTCGGTTATCTGCACCTTCTGCAAAAAGCCGTTTTTATCGAAACTGAGCACACAGATATTCTCACCGTCACGAACAATGATGTCGGTAAAGGCTCTTCTTTTGTTTTCAATATCACAGCTCATTATCAGCTTTCCGTTCACATTATAATAATGCTCCGAACGATTTTTTGAACTGCCGTCTTTTTCCTCACTGAGAACAGTGTACTTGAAGCTTCTGCTGCCCAGTATGTCTGCGATATCAAATTGAACGGGTCTTTTGCCCAATGAAGAATATAGAGTCTGAGATGCATTATCTTTGCAGATCTTATACAGCTCATCATATTCATTATGATACTTCAGATAATTCTCTAAAAAAGTTTTACGGGCGGCTTTCAGATCGTCAATTGTCATCATTGCTTTTTTCATTCCTTTTGTTACATAAATGCACTTTCAGACTTGATATTCCCCCATATATTGTTATTTGGTATCAATAGAACATACTGATACCAAATTACAAACACAGATTTAGAATAAACGTTATTATGTTTTCAAACTTGATTTTCAGCTATTACCCTTTTCGTCTCTGCCCGACAAGATAAGCTATCAAATTCACAAGTATCAGCAGACAGGCAGTGCTTGCCGCCACAAGATACTGAACAGAGTCGAGTGCCGCAGACTTAACTATAAGTCCGAAGCCTGCCGCAGCCGCAGCGGAAGCGACCGAGCCGAGGAGCTCCGATGATATCTGTGATACGGAAGAAAATCCCCGCACAAGAGCAAACACTCCCGAAATTACGGCTATCATCAAAGCACAGGCAAGGAAAACGCCGTTAAACAGCATCATACTTTCATCGCCCGACTGAGGGATACTGAATATTTCCACGCTTTCCGAAACGACCTCGTCATAGTCATATTCAAGCTTTGGTGTATAATCGGTGTAAACACTTCTGAACGGAAAGGAAAAGATAAAGAAAAATACGATAAGGATATAGGCAAAAATATTTAAAGCGCAGAGATTTTTGCTTTTTTTGGAAAACAGCGGTATCTTTTCATCCGATAGCTTGTCCTCTCCGCCATTGGGGCAGCTGCCGGAAAGTCCCACCGCAAGCATACACAGAAATGCGGTCTGAGCGCAGCAGAACACCGGTCCCGCGCCGCTCAGTGCGGACATAACTATAGTCATCGATATCACTACCGCCGCAGCAACTCTCACGCAGGACATTTTGCCGAGTCTCCTCATAAGCTCGGGGCTGTTTGACGCTCTGCAGGTCTTTTTAAGAAGCTCGCTACCCCCTGCACCCGTTGTCCGTCCCGCAATTATGTACAAGGAATATCTGAGAGAGGGTCTCGAGGTCGTAACGGATATCATTGAGCCTGTACAAAGCGCACAGGCAAGGGTCTCAAGAAGGGGAACGGCAATATTATCCGAGTCAAAAACTCCCCCGTCCGCTATGAAAAGCCTTGAGAGGACCACCGATATGCCTGCAAGCGCGCCCAGAGAGCTGCCGAGGCTGTTAAGGTCGCCCAGACTTCCCGACAGTCTTGGGTCAACGCTCTTTTGGTTATCGAGCATCATTTTTCTGCTTATCCCGTATTTTCTCAGGGCAAAAGACTGTATCAGCCACATTGCAAGACAGATGAGCGCCGCAGCGGACACCTCGGTAATGCAGAAAAGGCTGTCCGAGCCCAGGGGAAGTGCTGCCGCCGCCAGTGCAGCGGATATCAGGGAAATTACAACATACTTATTGCAGAAGGCTCCCCCAACCGCAGCCAATACCGAAACGGAGCCTGCGCTCTGAGTATTATCCTGCGCCTGCTTCGCTGAATTTGTCATAAAATCATCTCACTATAAAAAAATAGCACATAAAATTTTAACTATGCTTAATAATTATATCACAAAAGCTATTTTTTGTCAATGGTTTTTATTATTTTGAAGTAAAAGAACTCTACCGCAAAAAAGCGAAACTCAATTCTTAAATTTCTGTAAACGCTATTGCATTTTTGGGAAAATGCGGTATAATTAAAGATGTATTACTATTTTTTCAAAAGAAAGGAATAACCAAAATATGTCAAATATTTATTTTATGCTTGCCAATACCGCAACCGCCACTGCAGATGAAGCTGCAATGACAGGTCAGCTCATATCCTCTGTGGGTATGCTCATTGTGGTAATGGTCATTTTCTATTTTATGCTTATCCGTCCTCAGAACAAGAAGGAAAAAGAGCAGAAGAAAATGCGCGACAATATCCAGATAGGCGACGAGGTAACTACCATCGGCGGCATTGTGGGCATCGTTGTACGCAAGAATGACGATACTCAGACCGTTGTTATCGAAACAGGCGGCGACCGCAGCAAGATCAGAGTAAAGCTCTGGGCGATCTCCGAAAATCTCACTCAGCACGATGATGTTGAGGAGCTCGGCAAGAAAAAGTAAGCATATAAAAATTTGCGGGACTGACGAACAGTGTATCGTCAGTCCCGCTTTTTATGCAAAGTATCAGCCTTCCTTTTTTTCATCGGGCTCCTTTTCGGGCTCCTTCGGCGGCTCGTATTTTGCAAATATCATCTTTTCTTCCCCTATCTCCCCCTCAAGAGTATATGTGACCGTAAGCGTTACCCCGTTTTTATCGGCTGTTTTTTCTATATCTTTGTTCAGTATCTCCGCTCCCCCGTCAAGAAAGTTCTGCTCGTATTTTTCTATCCGCTCCATAATATTCTGCTCCGCCTGCTCTTCGGTAAGGGTCACGCTCTGAGCCTCCATAATGCGGTAATGCCCCGTTATACGGTAAACAGGCAGGGACAGTCCCAGAAATGTGAACTGCTCGTCTGTCTCGCTGTATTCGTAATCCCCCGAGGGAAGCTCCGCAGGACTGTATATAAGCTTGTGTCCGAATATTTTAAGAGCCTTTGCGCTTTTCTCCCCCACGCACACCTTTTCCTCCGTACAAAACCTTTCCGAAAATGTCATTTTCTCGGTGTATACCCCTGTTATCTCGCCTATGGAATGGACATAAAAGCTTCGCCCGTACTTGGTGTCCACAACGCCGCTGACCAGGATATCCCCCTTCCTGACCCCATCGCCAACCATCGGAATGAGCATTCCGCTGTACAGCCTGACCCCCGTTATCTGTGCATCATGAGCGGCTACAATGTTGCAGGGAGTATTTTTCCGCTCCATTTCGGGGGGATGGGTCATCTCGTTTATCTCCACAGTGACCCTGCTGCCGATATGCTTTATCCCCACCCAGTCAATGTCCTTGTCCATTGCGGCTACCTGCCTTTCCACGTGCCTTAAATTGACCGAGGAAATGCTGCTGCCGATGTATACTCCTGCGTCCTCAAGGTGGGATAATATCCGCTCGGCGGGGATAGTCTCGTTTCCACCCACCTCAATTATCATCACCCTGTCGCTGAGAAACGCAACCAGCCCCACAGACAGAAAAAAGCCTATAACAAGCCCGATCCGCCTTTTATATCCCCTTAGCTCCTTTGCCGCTCCCTTTTCATCTATCCTTTCACAGACAAGCTTATGTTTGTCCGCAAGTCTTTCCAGAGCGGCAAGATCCCCCGAGCCTACATATCCGTAAAGCTTCTCTCCCCTCACCGACAGCCCAAAAAACTTCAGAGGACTGTTTCTGAGGTCGTTTATGAATTTGACCAAGTCCCTTCCCTGCTCCGAATATATGCAGAAGCCCGTTCGGCTTCGGAGCCTGTATAGCCGCATTTTATTTCACTCCTCTTTTCAATGAAGCTCCACTCAATGAAGCTCCACCGAGGTAATTTTACCCCTGACTGCTATCCCCTCGGTATTGTAATCCGAAAGGAGAAGTCCCGAGCCCCATATCTCTATCACCATTCCCGAAAATGTTTTTACTTTCAGGTAAATGTCATTATACTCCATGATACGGCTGCAGTTTTCCACCTCAAGGTAGGTATTTCCGCAGATGACGATCTGGGAGCTTCGGGGTTTAAGCTCCATTCACACCCGCCCTTTCCGGGGAATATTTTTCCCTCCCCCGCATTATATATATTAAGCGCCTATGCGTTTTATGCAGACGGCAATTTGTGCAAAGGACGGTATAAGATGTGAAGGTCATCGATAATTTCAGAAGAATATGCCCCGCTGTTTTTGTATTTTTATCTGCCGCCGCACTGATATGGGCAGGACGCGAAGCTGCGCAGGAATGTGCAAAGGCGGCAGCGCTGTGCATTTCCACTCTCATTCCCTCGCTATACGCATTTACAGCCGCCTCAAAGCTGCTTATCGAAACGGATACCTATAAGCTTCTCGGGAGACCCTTTTCCCTTTTTTCAAGGTATATTCTCAGAATGCCCGAGGAGTTTTTCCCTGTCTTTGTCATAAGCCAGCTTGCGGGATATCCCATAGGTGCGGCGCTCATAAGCGGACTGCTTGAAAGCGGCAGGCTCACAAAGGCTCGGGCAGAGGAGTTTCTATGCTTCTGCATTGCCCCGGGGCCTGCGTATATTATGGCAATATCCTCCATAGCGGCTCCCGACAGCAAAGGAGCATGGATATCCGTAATGCTTGCCGTAACGGGGACAAACCTCCTTGCCGCTCTTTTGTCCGCCCCCTTCCGCCCCATCCCCGGGAAATCTACGGAAAAGGTCTCCCCAAGTCTTTCTGCGGAGCATATCACAGCCGCCGCACGCTCAGCCGCCGAAAGTATGACTATGATATGCGGCATGGTGCTTATTATGGCGGCTCTCATGGGGATTTTTTCCAAGGCAGGGCTGCTTTCGGGCATATCGGTGCTGATATCAAGGCTTACGGTAGTCCACCCCGCACAGGTCTATCCCTTTGTGCGGTCATTTTTCGAGATAAGCAATCTGAGCGGAGTTTTCGGTGACCCGACCCGTCTCCTGCCCCTCTCCGCCGCAATGCTCTCCTTCGGAGGACTGTGCGTTCATATGCAGATAAAGGCGGTGTGCAAAGGCTTCTCCCCCCTCAGAGCGCTGCTTTTGCGCATTCCCCTTTCCCTTGCCGCATTTCTCATATGCCAAAGGCTTATCCCGAAATTCTATACCGTCAGCGTTATTGCCGTAAGCGCACCCGTAAGTGAGGAAATCAAATTTAGTGATTTCTCACCAATGCTGTCAATAATTTTGTTGATTATGACGATTTTGATATTATCGCAAAAAAATATAGCCAAACCCGAAAAAATGTGATATAATATAAAAAAGATGTATCTTGCTACGCAGAAAGGAATGTTTATATGGCAAAGAAGAAATACTTCGGAAACGATATTGAGCCTCAGTGCCAGTACTGCGCTTTCGGAACAAGGGCTAAGGACGGCGGCAAGGTTCTCTGCGAAAAAAGAGGTCTTGTTAACGGAGACGCTTCCTGCAATAAATTTTCGTATTCTCCCTTAAAGAGGATACCTGTAAAGCAGCTCCATATCCCCGGCAACTTTGATGATGAGTAATTCTCTGAATACATAAGTGTCTCTATATGCCGACAGATCGTCGGCATATTTTTTCGGCTGAAAACTATATTTTAATGGTGGTCTTATGAAACGTGTAATTGACATTTTACTCCGCGGAGTGATGACAGGCTTTGCCATCGGCATCGGCGGAGCGGTCTATCTTTCCTGCGACAACAAATATATGGGCGCATTTCTTTTCGGAACGGGACTGTTCGTGATACTGTCCTTCGGCTTCAACCTTTTCACGGGCAAGGTGGGCTATGCAGTTGAAAACAAGCCCTCATACATAATCGACCTTATCCTGATATGGCTGGGAAATCTCATCGGAACTGCCGCAATGGGCGGAATGCTCCTGTGCACACGGATCGCCCCTGCAATAAGCGAAAAGGCGGCGCAGATATGCGATGTCAAGTTTAACGACGATCTGCTGAGCATTTTCATTCTCGCCATATTCTGCGGAATGCTGATGTTCATCGCCGCAGACGGATACAAGAAGATCGAGAACCCTGTGGGCAAAATGCTGGCGGTATTTCTCCCCGTCATGGCGTTTATCCTCAGCGGCTACGAGCACTGCGTTGCAAATATGTTTTATTTCACAATTGCAAAGGTATGGTCGGCAAATACACTTCTGTATCTTTTTGTAATGACTATGGGAAATGCTGTGGGCGGTATGTTTATACCCTTTGTGAGAAAGGCGTTTATTCAGCCCGAGGCAGGCTGAGCCTGCAGCCGCTCGTTCTATAGTTTTTAGGGGCGGCAGACAGGCGGCTCG
>NZ_JBJERV010000063.1:29894-82614 GCF_051882455.1 Huintestinicola sp.
GTAACGGTAGAAATAAATTGACCCACATGATCAATATTTTGCAGGCTGAGCCTGCAGCCGCTCGTTCTATAGTTTTTTTGGGGCAGCAGACAGGCGGCTCGGTAACGGTAGAAATAAATTGACCCACATGATCAATATTTTGCAGGCTGAGCCTGCCAAAGTCCTCCCGTACTGCATATTATAATGCAGTATGGGAGGTGTTTTTTATAAATACAGTATACGCAAAAGCCGCCATTCACGGCAGCAATAAATATCCGGATATTTACGGCTATGCCGCATTTGTCCCCGATGCAAACAAAACTCTTGTGACAGTCTCGGTCTACGGTCTGCCCAAATGGGAAAAATGTGACTGCCACATCTTCGCAATGCACATTCATGAGGGCGGAAGCTGTACGGGTACATCGGAAGACCCCTTTGCCGACGCAAGATCACACTTTGACCCCGAGGGCTGCCCTCACCCCTGCCACGCAGGCGACCTGCCGCCGCTGTACGCCGATAAAAGCGGCACCGCAAAGCTTGCCTTTGTCACCGACCGCTTTACTCCAAGTGAGATAATAGGCAAGACCATCATTATACACAAAATGCCCGATGACCTTCACACTCAGCCATCGGGCAATTCGGGAGAGAAAATAGCCTGCGGAGTTATTGAGAAAATGGGATAAATTTATCCCCGTCTGATTATCTCAGGCTCGCACTCCAAGCGTATCCCCCGTTTTTCAAAAACCGTTTTCTTTACGTGTTCTATAACGTTCATAACGTCCTCAAAGGAAGCAGTTCCCTTGTTTATCACAAAGCCGCTGTGCTTGACGCTTACCTCGGCGTCACCGCAGGAATAGCCCTTTAAGCCGCACTCCTCAATAAGGAGAGCCGCAAAGGTGCCCTCGGGTCGCTTGAAGGTGCTGCCTGCGCTGCGGTATTCAAGGGGCTGCTTTTCCTTTCGCTTTGCTGTAAGCTCAGCCATTGTTTCGGAAATTTCATGGGTATTTCCCCGGGAAAGCCTGAGCTTTGCGGACAGAATGATGTATCCGCCCCCCGAAAACACGCTGTGACGATAGCCGAAATCAAGCTCCTCTGCGGAAAATTCACGGATATTTCCAAAGAAGTCCGAAGCGGTAACGCTTATTATCACATCTTTCATCTCGCCGCCGTATGCCCCCGCGTTCATATATACGGCTCCCCCCACGTTCCCGGGGATACCATAGGCAAACTCAAGCCCCGTAAGCCCCCTGTCACGGGCAAATGCGCTGACAGCAGATAAAGCCGCTCCCGCCTGACAGGAAATAACGCCCTCTTCCTCGGAAATATCCGCGATATCCTTTCCCATATGCAGGAAAACCATAGGGATATCCCCGTCCTCCACCAGCAGATTTGAGCCTTTCCCGATAACGTAAAAAGGGATTTTTTCGGCAGACAGCGCCTTCACAAGCTCCGCCGCCCCCTTTTCGCCGCCTATCTCTATCATCAGCGGACATTTTCCGCCGATGCCGAATGTGGTGTATCTGCTGAGAGGAACATTTTCAAGACATTCAAAGCCGAGGGTATCCGCAAGCTCCTTTATTTTATTTACATTCATTGTCATAGTCATCACCCAAAGTCCATTATGCCATAAATCAGCTGAAAATAATGCCGTTTTTTCTGTTTATCCTTTCAAGGAGCAGCTCCCTGTCCGCATTCACAATTAGCCTTTCGGGGTAATCAAACTCCCGAAGCAGCGCAAGCGAACGGCTCACCTGTCCTACAGCCGCAAAAAAATGAGCGTCGGTGTTTACGATAACGCTGACCTCATATTTTTTGCATAAAGGAATTATTTCCCGATAATTTTTCTCCGAATTTTTCCAGAGCAGAGTGCTTTCGTTTATCTCGACCAGCTTGTCATATTCCTTGAACGCCCTTATCCCCTTTTCGTAATCAAAGAGGAATTTGGTGTTTCCCGGGTGTCCGATAACGTCCACAAGGGGATCTTTTGCAAGTCCCAGATAGGCATTTGTGTTCTGTTCGACAGTACCCGAGGGAAGGATATCCGTATGCACCGAGCCGATTATCCAGTCAAGAGCCTTACATTCCTCAGCGGGCAGGTCAATATGCCCCTCGAAATCAGTAACGCTTGACTCCGCCCCGTATATGATCTTGACCCCGAAAAGCTCACGGGGAATAGCCTTGTGAAGATTGTGAAAATGCCAGATATGAGGCCCGTCGGTGGAGTTCGGCGTGTGGTCGGTTATGGCAAGAAACTCAAGCCCCGCGTCCCTCGCCGCCTCGGTCATTTCCTTGACGGTGGAGTAGGCATGAGTGGAGGCAACGGTGTGAGTGTGCATATCTGCGATTATTTTCATTGGTTAACTTTACCTCACAAAATGCAGACTTCGGAGCGCCGCCGAAGCCTGCATATCTTCAATTTGCTTGTGATCAATAAATATCCCACTTCTTGATGGTATCCTTGTGCTCCATCTCGAGACCCAGGTTGTCAAGCAGCTCCTGAGCAGCGTTGTAGCCCATCTTCTTCTGACGGTTGTTCATAGCCGCTACCTCAAGGATAACAGCCAGGTTACGTCCGGGCTTTACGGGAATAGTGGTGCAGGGCACCTTTACGCCGAGGATAGAGGTATATTCGCTGTCAACGCCCATTCTGTCGTAAACCTTTTCCGAATCCCAGGGCTCCAGCTCAACTATCATATCGATCTTTTCCGTTACCTTAACGGCACCCATACCGAACAGGCGGCGGGCATTGACGATACCGATACCTCTCAGCTCCAGGAAATGGCGGATATTCTCGGGGGACGAGCCTACGAGACTGATATTTGAAACCTTTCTTATCTCAACAGCGTCATCGGCAACCAGTCTGTGACCGCGCTTGATAAGCTCAACAGCGGTCTCGCTCTTACCTACGCCGCTCTCTCCGAGAATGAGCATACCCTCGCCGTAAACCTCGATAAGAACGCCATGACGGGTAATTCTCGGAGCAAGGTGGAGATTAAGGTAAGCAATAAGAGCGGACATAAAGCTTGAAGTGCTGTCCTTGCAGCGCAGAAGGGGTATCTCATACTGCTGCGCAAGCTCCAGCATTTCGGGGAAATAGGGCAGCTCACGTGTGATGATGATACAGGGAACGTGCTGAGCAAAGAGCATTTCCAGGTGCTCCTTTCTCACGCTTTCCTCCATGGTCGCAAGGTAAGCAAACTCTGCCTTGCCCACTATCTGGATACGCTCTTTATTGAAATATTCGTAAAATCCCGAAAGCTGAAGTCCGGGACGGTTTATCTCGGTCTCGATAACAAGGAGCTTTGAAGCGTCCATAGGAAGATGGATAGTTTCAAGATGGAATTCGTCAATTATCTCCTTTAAAGTAACGCTGAATTTCTTTTCTGCCATAATAACCCTCCAAATCACAAAATCGGCATACATACTTATATTATACACCTTTTGAAAAAATTTTCAAGAGGGATTGAAATATTCGTTAAACTTTCGGAGGTAAACAAACTGTGAACTGCGATAAAAAATCACATCGCAGCCATTTGTAACCAAATTGTAACCTTTTGTAATCCATTACCACATAAAGAAAGACTTGACAAAACCGTATAAGTGTGGTATAACTGTATTACACCAACTAATACAGTTAATACAGATAATACAGCAAGGAGGAACAGAAATGGATATAACCAAACAGAGCCGTCCGAGGGTCTGGATATACGCCCCCGAAGAAAGCGGCGTAGGCGCAAAGCTTGAAGCCTATCTGAAAAGCGAAGATATTTCCGCAAGAAGCGCAAAAGCGTTCCCCGACAGCTTTGAGGATATCTCAATGGCGATAATCTGTGACGGCGGCGTAATGTCGCCCCGTTTTAAGGAGATAGAGCGGATAAGAGCCTGCTCGGATATCCCCATAATGACAGTTTCCCGTTCCTGCGACGAGATATACCGCACAGTGGCTCTGGACAAGGGCGCAGACATATGCCTTTCCGCAGACAGCCTGGGCAGGAACGAATTTACCGCAAGAACAGCGGCAATGCTCAGAAGATATCTTTACGCCTCTCCCTCCCCCTCTCCCGTTCCCGACACCATCGTAAACGGCAGCCTCGCCGTTGACAGGAAGCGCAGGGAATTTTACGCAGGGGGAAGGTCCATAAAGCTCACCTCCACCCAGTTCGGCATAGTGGAATACCTTATGGAAAACTGCGGCAGGGTGTGCTCCATAGAGGACATTTACCAAAGCGTATGGAACGAGACCCCCTACGGCGTTCACCGCACTGTGGTGGACCACATTCGCCGTATCAGGGGCAAGATAGAGCCCGACCCCCATAATCCCCGATACATAAAAGCGGTTTTCGGGGTGGGGTATAAGATGGAAAGAGCGATATCATAAAAGAAAAAGCAGCTTCCTTATTGAAAGCTGCAAAAGCTTAAACCGAAGTATCATTTCTGCTGCAAATAACAGCCTCAGCGTTCAGCTCTTCAAGAGACATATCATCAAATTGGTCTTTTCTCCACTCGGTGTAGTCAAAGGGTTCACGCAGCAGCGCAGAGATGAATATCTCAGTTTCCACTACTCCTAAAGTTTTTATTAAACAATTCATAGCGTCGTTTACGATTACGTTTGTAGTTCTCATAATTACACCTCCGGAACGTAAATGAAATTTACCGGGTTTATTACTTTAATTTTATCTGACTGATATTTCAAAAGCCTGATATCTGTTGAAAGGAAATAATCTGCTTTGCCTATTATAGCAGCAGCAATATGAAGTGAGTCCATTTTCTTAACTCCTGTTTCCATGATTTTCATAGCTTCCGACAGAATTTGCTCCGAATATGATTCATCAACATAGACGGAAGCATTTTTAAAAAAATCGGAAATTGAAGTTTTTCGGTTAACATTCGGGTTTCTGAAATTTTCATATACAGAAATGTATGAGTAAACAAGATTTAATTTCTTATCAACTATCAGCTGCTGAATGTGAAGCTTTGCCTGAGTTTCAAGGCTGATGCGAAGCTGGGACTGATCGTCATAAGGGCGGTTATAACAGCAGTTATCCAGATAAACGCTGATGTTCTCCATAATAAGATCTCCTCAATGTTTCTTAACATTATTATACATCAATATCATAAAAACGTCAATAGAAAAATTTCCGGAAAGGAGCAGCTAAATGTTCGACATAGATCTCCAGAGCAGGACTCCCATATATGAGCAGCTCTATAAGCGAGTGGTTGAGCTGACGGTGAAAAAGCAGCTGTGCCCGGGGGATAAGCTCCCCTCGGTAAGAGAGCTTGCCAAGGCGCTGGGAGTAAATCCCAACACCGTATCAAAAGCATTCCAGAACCTTGAGCGTGACGGTATAATTTACTCCCTTGCAGGACGGGGAAGCTTTATTTCCGATAAAAACGGTGATGTGATAAAGCAGAACGCCGCAGAACGCTTCACCCTCGCTGCAAAAGAAGCGGCAGCCGCAGGGCTTACGGCAGAGGAAATGACCGAAATAATTCAAACGATAACTCAGACAGGGGGAAACAAAATTGATTAAGCTTACAGGCGTTACCAAAAAATTCGGAGACTTCACCGCCCTTGACGGCATAGACCTTATGATACCCAAGGGCACCTCCTTCGGACTGTTAGGCTCCAACGGAGCGGGCAAATCCACTATTCTGAGACTTCTCTCGGGAATTTACTCAAAGGACGGCGGCAGCGTACGGATAGACGACGAAGAGGTTTTCGACAACACCTCCGTAAAGGAAAAGGTGTTTTTCATAAACGATGAAACAGTCCAGTTCGGCAGCTTTACCTTAAAGGGGCTCAAGGATTATTACAAGGGCTTTTACCCCAATTTCTCCGAGGAGATATTCGAGGAGCTGAGAAATACCGTAAAGCTCCCTATGGACAAAAAGCTTGACCGTTTCTCAAAGGGAATGAAGCGACAGGCGATAGTTATCACAGGACTTGCCTGCCGCACGGATTATCTACTCCTTGACGAAGCCTTTGACGGTCTGGACCCCACAATGCGTATAATCGTGAAGCGTATGCTGGTTGACGCAATGCTCGACCGCCGGCTCACCACCGTTATTTCCTCCCACAACCTAAAGGAGATAAACGAGGTCTGCGACAGCGTGGCGCTTTTACATCAGGGAAAAATGCTCTTCAACCGCGACCTTGACAGCGTCAAGGGCAGTATTCACAAGGTACAGGCGGCATTCAGGGAAGAATATTCCAAGGAGGATTTCGATAAATACGGCGTTCTCCACTACAGCCGCAGCCAGAGCATACACTATCTGATAATGAAAGGCTCGGAAGAGGAAATAAGGGAAAAGCTTTCGGAGAAGGACCCCATAGTTTTAGACCTTATACCGCTTTCGCTTGAAGAAATATTTATCTACGAAATGGAGGGAATGGGCTATGACGCAGGCCAGCTCGACTAAAAAAGAAAAAAGCTTCTTTACCGGAGCAATGGGGCATAATTTCAAATTTAACGTGAAAGATAATTTCAGGCTGATGATAGTTATCTTTGTTCTGCATTTTGCGGCAGCTCCCCTGCTTCTTATCACATCTCTTGCGGAGATACTGACAACAGGCAGACACGGGGGCTTTGACGATGGCTTTATAGCCGCAGCAGTCATCGGAACGGGACTTGCCGCAGCCTCGGGAATGCTGTGCGCCCTCACCGTTTTCAAGTATCTCTACAATAAATCGGCGGTGGATATGAGACTGTCTCTGCCAATGACCACCTCACAGCGTTTCATTTCCGATTTTCTGTCGGGACTTTTCATCTATATCGTCCCCTACATCGCCGCAGAAATAATAAGCTGGATCTTAATGCTTGCAGGACATCTTCTCTGCGACGGAAAGACCTTTACTTATGTCCTCCCCGACCAATCCGATCCCCGACAGGAAAAAGCCTATTCCTGGGTATGCAACTTTTTCGAGCAGGCAGCCCCCTTCCTCTGGAGAGGAATGTTAGGCGGACTTATGCTTATGGTGATGTTCTATGCAGTTACCGTCCTTGCAGCAGGCTGCTGCGGAAATATTTTCGAGTCTGCGGCGTATGATATCCTGCTTAATATCCTTGTTCCCGTTTCGGTATATCTTGGAATTTATTCGGTAAGCAGCAATGTTACAGGATTTATGGAGACTGTCTATGAACAGAAAATAATCCCCTACTGCGGACCCTTCGGAGGAGCATACGGACTTATCCTGACCCTTGAAAACTTAAATTCACAGCTTGACACCCCCTATCATTATTATATGTATTCCCCCTCGCTCATTGAACCGCTGAGCTTCGGAATATGGTTCCTGCTCTTCACCCTCTGCACACTTGCGGTTATCGGTATATCCTACCTCATCTACAGAAAGCGCAGAGCGGAGGACACAGGCAAGCCCGTAGTATTCGGCATTTTCCACCACATCATAATGACTCTCGGCATATTCTCCCTCTGCTATCTTATGGTAGTTGACGGCACACAGAATTTCGTTCCCGTTATCGTCATAACCTTTATTGTATACCTTGTAATGCACGTTATACGAAACCGCGGCTTTGGAAAAATAGTCTCGGGACTTGTGATATTTGCGGCGACCATCGTGCTTTCCATCGGCTCATTCCTTCTTATCCACGACACAAAGGCATTCGGAGCAGGAGACTATGTTCCCGACCCCGAAAGCATCGCAAGTGCGCAGATAACCTATGCGGGAATGTTTGGAAAAGGCTCAAGGAACGAGGGTATCATAACCGAGCTTACCGATATATCGGCACTTACCACCCTCACCGAGACCCATAAGCAGATAATCGAATATCATAATAACAATGATGAAAGCACCGATCTGTACAGATGCTTTATGGACGATACATTTATGATAAAATACAGATTAAAGTCGGGCAGAACGGTAATGCGCAGCTACTACGACCCGGGTATGACCGCAATGAATACCCTCAGCACCCTTGATACGACCGGAGAGGTAACACAGTCAAGAGCGGAGCACGTAAAAAGAGCTGTGACCGAGTATGTTATCGCCTCTCTGAAGGAATATGAGGAAAACTCCGACTATATGGGCATTAAGCAAAAGCGCACCGACCTTTATGCCGAGCTTACACCTCAGTGGATATACAGCAGCGGCGGCAAGGACTATCACGACTCCTGCCGCAAGGGCTACAGCGAGCTTCCCGAGGATTTCCTCGACAGGCTGGGCGACTGTCTCTATAACGATATCCTTTCGGAATCTCCCGAAGAATACTACTCTCCCTCGGGCAAAGTATGGCAGCTTAACATCTTCAATATGAATTACATCAAGGTAAAAGAAAGCTACACCGAAACAATGGCGTATCTTTCCTCCTGCGGCTTTGACACATTTCCCGAGCCTACCGAGGAGCTTGTGAGAAAGTTCATCCTCTCCCCCATTGACGGCATAGGAATAGCAATGAGCAGCCAGCCGCTTATCGAATATATGACAGGAGAAGATTTCCCCACCGCCACATTTTATTACCTTAACGGCGGATATTTCAGATACAAGGACACCTCCATAACACCCTACACCTTCTCAGCGGCATACGAATACTATGACGATCTTTTAACGCTTATTAAGCACAGCTATAAGGAGTATAAATCCGACGAAAGCTGTTATACTATAAGCGTGAGCGGAAACAGCGCCGTTATCTCCGAGGAATACAACGACGTAGCTGAAAGAGTATTCATAAGAATGACCGCCGACAGAGCAAGCTATATGGCAGAGCGTGACTTCTTTGGGTCACCCTATGAAAGAGACGAAAACGGAAACACCTACTACGGCTATTCGGAATACCTCACGAAGTTTATTGAGTTCTACGGCAAGGATAAGATAGTCTCGGCACTTAGCTGTTACTATGACAGCGAAGCTGCGGAGGAGACCTATAAAAATCTTACCGAATGGGCAAAGACCGATACGAATTTCGGCGATGAGTACAGCGAAATAATATACGATGAGCTCGCAGCCGAAGGCTATGCAGTCGTGACCGAAGCCCATACAGTACCGTTAGACTAAATTCCTCGGGAAATACGGCAAACGGGTTTGCAGCTTTTCCGTTCATCATTTCTGATATTGAACACGCAGGGGGCACAAGCTCTGCGGGAAAGGATAGCAGACGTATGAAAAAGAAAGCAGCAGCATTACTGCCATTGCTTCTGGGTTTTGGCATAATGTTCACAGCCTGCGGCGCAAACAACGCACAGACCGGTAACGGACAGAACGGACAGAACGCAGGCTCTTCCGCCAATTCAGGCACAAACGGCGGAGCAAATACAACCTCTAACCACACATCGGGCACAAATCCCGGAAACGGCAACGGTTCCGTTATCGGCGACAACAACGCCCGCACAGGCGATGTAGACGGCGACGGTATCATCGAGGACATCGTAACAGGTGCCGAGGATATCGTAAACGGCGCAGCAAGAGGCGCAGACAACATTCTTGAGGACATCACCCCCGGCGAGCACAACAACAACACCCAGACAACAACAACGGTAAACAGATAAAGAAATATCTTTAGCTCCCATGCGGCTGAAACACAAAAGCCGTATGGGAGTTGTTTTATTCATTTTTGAATTTTATTTCAAATATAATTTCATTTTCTTTTCATATCCAAAAATTGCCGTCAAAAAATCCCGCCGGGCTGTCCAAATCCGCAAATCCGCGTATCAAAGCCATTTATTCATAGTATCAATATCTTTTTTCATAATGTTAAAAAAATATACATTGACATTACAGTAGGATAAGGAGTTATAATATAACCATAAAAATGAAATTTGCAAACCAAAATCTTGCAAATCAAACTTGAAAGGACTGTAATAATATGGCTTGTTTTGTCGTACCCGGCGCAGAGGCAATAATTGCCGCCGCAGCTTCAAAGATCATCGCAGTAAGTGAGAAAAAGGGACATATCCATTCGGAGGAAACCGCAGCAAAGCTTTCGGAAAAGGTAAGCTGGCTTACAAAGCTTTCAGGGGGCGGCTCCGCACTTCTTGCCTTTGAGCACCTCTGGCACGGCGAGATATCCCCCTTTTTCCCCTTCCTCACCGCCGCTGCAGACCCCGAGGAAACAAGCATAATGCTCCACGAAATGGCAACGGTGGGAACCTCAATGGCACTTCTCATAACCGCCGTGTGGATAGGAATGCTCGTAATAACAAGCTCCGTCAGAAGGAAAGCTGCAAAGGAGACTGATGTAAAATGACCCTGCTCGTTACCGTATTTGCCGCCGTAATATCCACCGCAGTGTGGTACTCAAGCGAAAAAGCAAGAAGCCTGAAGGTAAGCTCCCTTATGTTTATGTACTGGGGCGCAGCACTTATGTGGCTCGTAGACGCCGCTTTTGAATATACGGAGCTTAGAGCGGACTATTTTACCCCCGCTCCCTCGGATATGATAAATGACCTTTTCTTAGGCTTTGCCGCCGTCGCCTTCGGACTTGTGATATGGACGGTGATCTTACTTGTAAAAGACCCCAAGGGCGTATTAAAAGCAGCACTTATAAAGAAATAATACACGAATGTGAGGTAATAAAAAATGCGGCTTACCCCAAGAGAGCAGGAGCGCCTGATGATACATCTTGCAGGCGGACTTGCAAAAGAACGCAAAGACAGAGGCGTAAAGCTAAATTATCCCGAAGCCATAGCCTACATAACCTCCGAGCTTTTAGAAAAGGCTCGTGACGGAAAGACTGTCACCGAGCTGATGAGCGAGGGCAGAAAGCTCCTCACCGCAGAAGATGTAATGGAAGGCGTTCCCGAAATGCTGAGCGAGATACAGCTTGAAGCCACCTTCCCCGACGGCACCAAGCTTGTGACCGTCCACGAGCCCATCGTCCCCGAAAATAAGCTTATTCCCGGGGAAATAATCACCGAGGACGGGGACATTGAGATAAACAAGGGCAAGGAAGCTGTCCCCCTTACCGTAACAAACACCGCCGACCGCCCCGTGCAGGTAGGCTCTCATTTCCATTTCTTCGAGGTAAACAAAGCTCTGGAATTTAACAGAGCAAAAGCCTTCGGTATGCGGCTTGACATTCCCGCAGGAACGGCAGTCCGCTTTGAGCCCGGCGAAAGCAAGGAAGTAAGCCTTATCCCCATAGGCGGAAACCGTCAGGGCTTCGGACTAAATGACCTTGTTTCGGGAAATATGGACGACAGCGAAATAAAAGCTGCGGCTCTGAAAAAAGCCCAAGTATCGGGATTTAAGGGGGAATACGGCAATGTTTAAAATGTCACGCAAGCAGTATGCGGATATGTACGGACCCACCACAGGGGACAGGATACGCCTGGGCGATACCTCTCTGATCATCGAGGTGGAAAAGGACTATGCGGTCTACGGCGAGGAAGCGAAATTCGGCGGCGGAAAATCCCTCCGTGACGGAATGGGACAATCCTGCTCCGTAAGAGACGCCGACTGCCCCGACACCGTCATCACAGGCGCAGTAGTAGTTGACTGTACGGGAATTTACAAAGCCGATATCGGCATAAAGGACGGGAAAATTTGCGGCATCGGCAAGTCGGGAAATCCAGATATAATGGACGGCGTGACCCCGTCCCTGGTGTTCGGCGCAGGCACCGAAGCCATAGCAGGCGAAGGACTTATCCTCACCGCCGGGGGCATCGACACCCATATCCATTTCATCAGCCCTACCCAGATAGAAACCGCCCTCTATTCGGGCATAACCACCATGATAGGCGGCGGCACAGGTCCCGCCGACGGCACCAACGCCACCACCTGCACCCCCGGCAAATTCAACATTGAAAAAATGCTTGAAGCCGCCGAGGAATATCCCATGAACTTAGGCTTTCTGGGCAAGGGCAACAGCGGCAGTCTCGAAACCCTCACCGAACAGATAGAAGCAGGCGCCTGCGGACTGAAGATACACGAGGACTGGGGCTCCACCCCCTCGGTAATAAACAAAGCTCTTACCGTAGCGGATAAATACGATGTTCAGGTGTCTATCCATACCGATACCCTTAACGAAGGCGGCTTTGTGGAGGATACCATCGCTGCAATAGGCGGCAGGACGATACATACCTACCATACCGAAGGCGCAGGCGGCGGCCATGCCCCCGATATAATCAAGGCAGCGGCATTCCCCAACATTCTCCCCTCCTCCACCAACCCCACCATGCCCTTCACGAAGAACACCCTTGACGAGCATCTTGATATGCTTATGGTCTGCCACCACCTTGACAGCAAGGTGCCCGAGGACGTGGCATTTGCAGACTCAAGAATACGCCCCGAGACCATTGCCGCCGAGGACGTGCTTCACGATATGGGAATATTCAGTATGATGTCCAGCGACAGCCAGGCAATGGGACGAGTAGGCGAGGTCATCACAAGAACATGGCAGACCGCCTCAAAAATGAAGGATCAGCGCGGCGCACTCCCCGAGGACAGCGACAGGAACGATAATTTCCGAGTAAAGCGCTACATCTCCAAATACACCATAAACCCCGCCATAACTCACGGCATATCCGAATATGTAGGCTCCGTCGAAGTCGGCAAGGTGGCAGACCTTGTGCTCTGGAAGCCTGCAATGTTCGGCGCAAAGCCCGAAATGATAATCAAGGGCGGATTTATCTGCGCCTCGCGAATGGGCGACGCCAACGCGTCAATCCCTACCCCCCAGCCCGTTATATACACCAAGATGTTCGGTGCGGAGGGACTTGCGAAAAAGCGCACCTGCATAAGCTTCGTGTCAAAAGCGGCTGCAGACAGCGGCATTGCCGAGCGTCTTGGACTTCAGAAGCTCGTCCTCCCCGTAAAGAACTGCCGAAATATCGGCAAAAAGGATATGCGCTTCAATGACCGCACAGGAGATATCAGGGTAGACCCCGAGACCTACAGCGTAACGGTAGACGGCGAACCCATCACCTGCAAGGCAGCGGAAAGCCTTCCCCTTACTCAGAGATATTTCCTGTTCTGATATATTATAGCACAAATATTCTATTTTGTCAACAGTAAAACAAAACAAATTTTCTAACGGAGTTTTATATATGATAACCGAAAAAATAACAGGCAAGCTTACCCAAACGGATAAGCAGGTAGACTATGTATCCATCGACTGGTTCGAGCGTGACAAAAAGCTGCTGAGAAAGACCACCGACAAGGGGGAGGAGATAGGCATAAAGATACCCGCCCCCTTAAACGAGAACGATATAATTTACGAGGACGAAAACCGTATCATCGCCGTGACCATCGCTCCCTGCGACCTTATCAGCGTAAAGGTGTCGGATATCCGTGAAATGGGCAGGCTCTGCTTTGAGCTTGGAAACCGCCATCTTTCCCTTGCCATCGGCGAGGACGAGGTAAAATGCCCCTATGATGAGCCCACCTTTGAGTATCTGAAAAAGCTTGGCTTCAAAGCAGAAAAAGTCCACGGCAAATTCACAGGCTACACCGAGTGCCGCGGACACGCTCACTCTGACGGTGAACATACTCACGGGAATGAGCATCATTCCCATAGTCACGAGCATACCCATACCCAATAATGCCTATGAACACAGACATAAAGCTTATCCGCCTTGCCCAGGCACTTGACCCCCTTTTCCCCATAGGCTCCTTCACCCTCTCAAACGGCACCGAGACCTATACGGCAAAGGACATAGTAACCGACAAAGCCACACTGTCACAGCTTCTGAGCGCCTATATCTGCACTCTGCCAACAGGCGACTTAGGCTTCGGTGCAAAAGCAGCCGCAGGCGAGGATATCCCGCTCCTTGACGACCTCTGCGCCGCCTCAAGATCCCCCTATGAGCTTCGCGACGGCAGCTCAAAGCTGTGCAGGCGGTTTCTCAAGGCACAAATGGCTCTCTGCCCCACTCCCCGCCTCACGGAATATTCCCGGATGATAGAAAAGGGCGAATGTACAGGCTTTCACCCCATAGCTGTCGGGCTGTTCATGGCGGATATAGAAGCGGATATAAGGGAGGGACTTTCCCTCTACGCCTACAGCCTTCTCTCGGCAATGGCAAACCACGCCGTAAAGCTTGTGCCACTTAGGCAGCTTGACGGTCAGTCGGCACTTTATGCGGCGATGGAAAGGATACCCGAAGCTGTGGAAAAGGCTCTCTCTGTGCAGACAGACGATCTGGGAATAAGCGGCAGCGGCTTTGAACTGCGCTCAATGCAGCACGAAAAGCTGTTTACAAGAATTTACATATCATAATTTCGGAGTTGATAAAATGTCATACGTAAAGATCGGCGTGGGAGGACCCGTAGGCTCGGGAAAGACCGCTCTCATCGAACGACTCACAAGAAAAATGTCCGAGGAATACAGCATATGCGTCGTCACCAACGACATCTACACCAAGGAGGACGCAGAATTTCTCATAAAAAATTCCGCCCTTGACCCGAAAAGGATAGTGGGCGTTGAAACAGGCGGCTGTCCCCATACCGCCATACGTGAGGACTGCTCAATGAACCTTGAAGCGGTGGACGAAATGGCGAAAAAGTTCCCCGATGTTCAGATAATTTTCATCGAAAGCGGCGGCGATAATCTGTCCGCAACCTTCTCCCCCGACCTGGCAGACGCGTCAATATATGTAATAGACGTGGCGCAGGGGGAAAAGATACCCCGAAAGGGCGGTCCGGGCGTTACCCGTTCCGACCTGCTTGTAATAAACAAGACCGACCTTGCCCCCATGGTAGGAGCAAGCCTTGAGGTAATGGCAAGGGACTCTGAGCGTATGAGAGGAAGCCGCCCCTTTATGTTCACAAATCTTATGACCCTTGAGGGCGTTGATGAAGTTATCGGCTGGATAAAAAAATACGTCCTTATGGAAGACCTTGCATAATATGAGCATCCTTAAACTCACCGCCGAATACAAAAACGGCAGAACAGTGATATCCGACAGCAAATTCACCGCTCCCTTAAAGATAGCCCTCCCCTTTTACCGCGAAGATCACACCGAAGTAATGATGATGGCGGCAAGCGCAGGAATACTTGAGGGCGACCATTACGACATAGAAATAACCGTAAAGGAAAACGCTTCCCTTAAATTCACAGGTCAGTCCTATACAAAAATTTTCAAAGCGGAAAATCAAGGCGCGTCGCAGAATGTGAAAATAACTGTTGAAAATGGCGGTACCCTTATCTATGCCCCCTGCCCCGTCATACCCTTCGGCGGCAGCATATTTGACAGCAGGGCGAATGTGTATCTCTGCAAGGACAGCCGCCTAGCAATGACGGATATCCTCGCCTCGGGGCGAACGGCAATGAAGGAGGAGCTTGCCTTTAAAAGCTTTCGCTCAAGAACAGCCGTCTATATTGACGGAAAGCCCGTTTATCTCGATAACAGGCGGCTCGTGCCCGAGGAAATGCCTCTTCGGGGCATAGGCTTTTTCGAGGGATATACCCACGCAGCCTCCGCCTATTTTTACGGAGCGGACAAGCAGGCTCTTGAAGCTGCTCTTTCGGGATATACCTACGGAGAAGCAGCCCTCAGCGCTGCCGCAGCAGGCATATCCGTCCGTGCAGCTGGAAACGGCGCCGACCCAATTCACAGACTTTTTGAAAAAATGACTCATACCATGTCAGCGCATTTTTGAGACGACGAAAAATCATCTCCCGAAAGGAGCGTCCCCGAATGTACCGAATACTGCTGGCAGAGAGCGACCCCTTCTGCCGCCTGTCCTACAGAAAAATGAAGGTCTGGGAGGAATACGGCTTTGAAATATCCGCCGAAGCGGTAAACGGCAGAGAAGCACTCAGACTTATGGGAAATGAGCCTTTCGACCTGCTTATCTCCGATATAAAAATGCCCGTAATGGGCGGCATAGAGCTGCTCCGTGAGCTAAGGACCGGAGGGCTTGATATCGCCGCCGTATTCATAAGCTCCCGCGCGGAGTTTGAGTATGCCCGAGAAGCCATGATACTTGGGGCAATGGATTTTCTGAAAAAGCCCGCCTCCGAAGAAGCATTGGGAGAAATGCTGGGACGGGTGCGCCGCAGTCTGGGCGGAACGGAGAAAACAGCGGTCAACAGCATAGTAGCCCGTGTGATGGAGCAGATAGGCGCAGACACTGACAGCGACATATTTCTCCATAACGTGAGCCTGTTTCTTTCGGAAAATATATGCAGAGCGGTATCAATGACCGAAGCGGCTGAAAATCTGAAAATGAGCCGCGACTATTTCGGCAAGATATTCAAGCGCCGTTCGGGAATGAGCTTCAACACCGTCCACACTATGATAAAAATGGAATACGCCAAAACGCTGATAGACTCGGGCAGGTACAAAAATTACGAGATATCCGAAAAGCTTGGCATCTGCGACCCGGATTATTTCACAAAGCTTTTCAAATCCGTAACCGGAATGACCCCAACGGGATATAAAAACAGAGTATAAGTAAAACGGCTCCGCACCGCAAATGGTGTGGAGCCGTCAGTCCGTCGAAAATACCGTAATTTTGTTCATTTGCATAATTTGGCTTCAATACTTAAATTACCGAGCCACAAAACAAGGAAACCATTGCTATTCTACCAACGAAGTGGCTTCAGCGACACGCTGACGGCTCCTCACCGCAAATGGTGTGGAGCCGTTGATTTTTCGGATAAGCTTATCAGCCTGCGGGCCAGGTAAATTCTCTGCCCGAAAGCACGTGAAAATGAAGGTGCTTAACGGTCTGACCTGCGCAGTCGCCGCAGTTGGAGACCACACGGAAGCCCTCGGTCATACCCATCTCCTTTGAAAGCTTTGCGATGACCTCGAAGATGTGACCGACCACAGCCGAATTTTCGGGAGTTATCTCGGCAGCGGAGGTGATATGCTCCTTGGGGATAACAAGGAAATGAACGGGAGCGGTGGGGGCAATGTCGTTGAAGGCATAGCAAAGCTCATCCTCGTAAACCTTTGTTGAAGGTATCTCACCCTTGATAATTTTACAGAAAAGGCAGTCGTCCATAGCTATTTCTCCCTTACTTTATAAATTCAGCGATAATGCCGTCAAATGCGTTGATAGCTTCGTCTATCTTGTTCTTGTCGCCGATACCTGCCATAGCCATATCGGGACGTCCGCCGCCCTTGCCGCCTGTTATCTCGGCAGCAGCCTTGACTATCTTGCCTGCATTGGCACCCTTTGCAATAGCAGCCTTGGAGCAGGCGCAGAGGAACTTGGGCTTCTCGTCGGCGGTTCCTGCCATAAGGAGAATAAAAGGCTCGTCAATATTCTTGACGCCGTCGGCAAACTTCTCATACATATCCGAGCCAACGTTTGAAAGCATATTTGCCATTACCTTAACGCCGTTTACCTCGCGGCAGTTCTTGATTATCTCCTCAAAAATGCCGTCTGCAATGCGCTTCTTGAGAGCCTCGTTCAGCTTCTCAAGTCCCTTGTTGGACTCAAGGACAGAAGTAAGCTTCTCTTCAAGCTGGGACATATCGCCCACCTTGAGGATACGAGCCGCCTCTCTCACCCTGTTCTCAGCCTCGGTAAGGATCTTCAGCACGCCGCTTCCGGTAACTGCCTCGATACGTCTTACGCCCGAAGCAACGGAGTTCTCGCCGATTATCTTGAAAAGTCCCAGACGGGAGGTGTTGTCGATATGTGTACCGCCGCAGAACTCAACGGAAACGCCCTTTGCTTCAACCACACGGACGATATCGCCGTACTTCTCGCCAAAGAGTGCCATTGCGCCCAGCTTCTTTGCCTCATCAATGGGCATTTCGGTCATAGTAACGCTTATTGCGTCAAAGATGTCCTTGTTAACGATAGCCTCTATCTCAGCCAGCTGCTCGTGGGTAACTGCTTCAAAGTGGGAGAAGTCGAAACGGCAGCGTTCATCGTCAACATAGGAGCCTGCCTGATGAACGTGGTCGCCAAGCACCTTTCTGAGAGCCGCCTGGAGAAGATGTGCAGCAGTGTGGTTTCTCATAATAGCATAACGTCTTTCGCTGTCAACGGAAGCAGTCACGCCGTCGCCCTTTCCGAGACCGCCCATTTCCATTGTACCGAAATGGAGATACTGTCCCTTGGAGGTCTTTTTGGTGTCGGTAACGGCAAAGCGGCTCTCACCGATGGTGATAACGCCTCTGTCGCCTACCTGTCCGCCGCTCTCGGCATAGAAGGGAGTCCTGTCAAGGATAACAACAGCGTCGTCGCCCTCTGAAAGCTCGGTTATCTCAGCGCCGTCTTTGAAAATAGCAAGCACCTTTGCTCCTATCTCAAGCTGTGAATAATCATAGCCCGTAAACTCGGTCTTAGGCAGGTCAAGGTTGCTCATTGCGTCCTCGTCCCAGGAAGAACCGCTCTTAGCATCATGGTCGGCACGTGCAATTGCCCTTGCGTCGGCAACGCACTTTCTGAAGCCCTCCTCATCAACGGAAACGCCTTTTTCGGCGGCAATTTCCATAGTAAGGTCAATGGGGAAGCCGTAGGTGTCGGAAAGCTTGAATGCGTCCTCGCCGGAGAGCATACCGCCCTTTTCGATGGAGGAGAGCATCTTGTTCAGTATCTCCATACCTGCGTCAACGGTCTTTGCGAAGCTCTCTTCCTCGTTCAGGATAAGCTTCTTGATGTATTCACGCTTTTCGTCAAGCTCGGGATATGCGCACTTGTTTTCGTCAATAACGGTATCGACTACCTGATAAAGGAAAGGCTCGTTTATGCCTAAAAGTCTGCCGTGACGTGCGGCACGTCTTAAAAGTCTGCGGAGAACATAGCCTCTGCCTGTGTTGGAGGCAGTAACGCCGTCGCCAACCATAAATGTGGTGCTTCTGATGTGGTCGGTGATAACTCTCAGGGAAATATCGGACTTCTCGTTGTCCTTGTAATTCACGCCTGCAATGCGGCTGATGTGCTTCATAATGTTCTGAACGGTGTCAACCTCGAAAAGGTTGTCCACGCCCTGCATAGCGCAGGCAAGTCTCTCAAGACCCATTCCCGTATCAATGTTCTTGTGCGCCATCTCGGCATAATTGCCGTTTCCGTCGCTGTCGAACTGAGAGAATACCAGATTCCATATCTCGATAACTCTGTCGCAGTCGCTTGCCTGCTCAAAGCTCTCGAAGGGGCCGTAGCTTTCGCCGCGGTCGAAGTGAATTTCGGAGCAGGGACCGCAGGGACCACTGCCGTGCTCCCAGAAATTGTCAGCTTTTCCGAGACGGATAATTCGCTCCTTGGGAATGCCGATATCGTTCATCCAAATCTGCTCAGCCTCGTCGTCGCTCTCAAAGATGGTTATCCACAGTCTGTCCGCGGGAATTTCCAGAACGCCTGTCAGGAACTCCCATGCCCAGGCAATGGCTTCCTTCTTGAAATAATCGCCGAAGGAGAAGTTGCCCAGCATCTCAAAATATGTGCCGTGACGGGCAGTCTTGCCCACGCGCTCGATATCGGGTGTGCGGATACACTTCTGGCAGGTGGTGACTCTTACGTTTGGAGGAGTTTCGGTGCCCAGAAAGAATTTCTTCAAAGGCGCCATTCCGCTGTTGATGAGCAGCAGGCTGTTATCCCCCTGAGGGATAAGGTTAGCGCTTGCCATTCTTGTATGATTTTTGCTCTCAAAAAAAGATAAATACTTCTCACGGAGCTCGTTAAGACCTGTCCATTTCATTACTTTAAGACTCCAATCTGTATATCGGGGCATATTCCCCCGAATTTATTTACATACATCAGTTATTATAGCAAATTTTACAGCGGTTGTCAATAAGCGGAAGGAAGGGAATTTTATTTTTTGAAAAATTTTTGCAGGCTGAGCCTTCAGCCACTCGTTCTATAATTTATCCGGACAGCAGGCAGACGGCTCGGCAGCGATACAAAAAGCTGCCAATAATTTCGATTTAACAGGCTGATATCATACCTATCGGCGCGGAAACAAAGCTAACCGATCTTTACAAACTAACAGCGCGACCTCGCTGCGGGTCGTCACCCGCCCCCGCTGCCGCAGGCATATTTTTCCGTTTGTTGAATATAGATTAGACAAGCATAAAAATAAAGGAGAGAAGAGCTATGTCTCAAAGCCTACTTGAAAGGGATTACACCGAAAGCCCCGCCCCTCAGCAAGCGGAACCGCCGAAAATAGGACTAAGCTCCGGACAAGCGGAGGAGCTGCGGCAAAAATACGGTCCGAACTCCCTCGCCTCGGAGCGGAAAGCCCGACCGCTCCGAATATTTATGGGGCAGTTCAAGGACGTTATGGTCATGATACTCATCATAGCCTCGGCGGTGTCTGCCTTCATCGGGGAGTATTACGACGCCCTCACCATAATCATTATCGTGGTCCTCAATGCCGTTCTGGGCTTTGTGCAGGAGTACCGCACGGAAAAAACGCTGCTTGCTCTCAAGAATATGGCGGCTCCCATGGCAAAGGCGTACAGAGACGGTCATCTTGCGGTCATACCTGCCTCGGAGCTTGTCCCCGGGGACGTTATCTCTCTCGAAGCAGGGGACAAGGCTGCCGCAGACTCGGTGATACTCAGCGCAAAGGGGCTTATGGCTGACGAAAGCGTGCTCACAGGGGAAAGCGTTCCCGTTTCCAAGTCGGCAGGCAATACGAGAGATACGGACAATTCTCTCGGGAAACCGAACATCATCTACAGCGGCAGCATAATCACCAAGGGCACCGCCGCCGCAAGAGTCATCGCCACAGGGGTAAACGCCCAGATGGGAAAGATATCGGGAATGCTCACCGATATAGACGAGGAGGAAACTCCACTGCAAAAGCGGCTGGGTGAGCTTGGCAAGGTAGTTGCGGTCATATGCCTGGTTGTCTGCGTTATCGTGGCAGGAGCGGGGATTTTAAAGGGCGAGCCTGTTTTCGATATGCTCATGACGGGCATAACCATCGCCATCGCAGCCATTCCCGAGGGGCTTCCCGCCACCGTCACCATTGCCCTTGCCCTTGCCGTCAGCCGAATGCTAAAGCAAAATGCCCTTGTCCATAAGCTCCATTCGGTGGAAACTCTGGGCTGCACCTCGGTCATATGCACCGACAAAACGGGTACAATTACCGAAAACAAAATGACGGTGAAAAAGGCATATACCGCAAACGGCGAATATGAGCTTACGGGACAGGGCTACCGTGTATCGGGGCGTATCGTTTCTCCCAAGGGAGAAAGCGCAAATATCAAGACCTCCGCAGTTCTGCGCGAGCTTCTCCGCTGCGGCGTATTATGCTCCAATGCGGATATTTCCGATGATAACGGCGATGAACAGACTATAGCAGGCAATGAGCGCACCATTGCGGGAGACCCCACCGAAGCGGCACTTCTCATTGCTGCGGCAAAGGGAGGAATGAGCCACAATACGGAGCGAATGGCATACAAGCGCATTGACGAGCTGCCCTTTGACAGTGACGTAAAGCGAATGACGGTCATAGTAAAAGACCCCTCGGGGCAGGGAATGATATCCTACTGCAAGGGCGCGGCAGACGTTATCCTTGAGCGCTGTACCCATATCCTCACCGAAGGCGGCGTGAAGGAGCTTTCCTATTCAAAGAGAAAAGAAATCGCAGATAAATGCGGCGAGATGTCCTCGGAGGCTCTGAGAGTGCTGGCATTTGCCTACTGCCCCAAGGCTTCAAAAAGCTCACCCGACAGCGGAATGGTATTTTTAGGACTTATGGGCATGACCGACCCGCCGAGAGAGGAAGCAAAAAAAGCCGTCCGCCTCTGCAAAAGCGCAAGGATACGGACGGTCATGATAACGGGGGACCACAAAAACACAGCGGCGGCGGTTGCCCGTCAGGCAGGGATACTTACAGGCGAGGGCGGAGTCATCACAGGGGAAGAAATGAGCAAAATGACCGACAAGGAGCTGGAGAATGCCGCCCGTGATACTTCTGTCTTTGCCCGGGTCTCCCCCGCCGACAAGCTGAGGATAGTGAGAGCCTACAAGCGGCTGGGGCATATCGTCACAATGACAGGCGACGGCGTGAACGACGCTCCTGCGGTAAAGGAAGCGGATATCGGCGTTGCCATGGGCATTACGGGAACAGACGTTACCCGTGAGGCGGCGGATATGGTTCTCCTCGACGACAATTTCGCCACCCTCGTAAGCGCAGTCGAACAGGGACGGGGAATTTACGCCAATATCCGAAAATTTGTCCGCTACCTGCTTTCCTGCAATATAGGCGAGGTGCTGACCATGTTTCTGGGCATTGTCATGGGTATGCCCATGGTGCTCCTGCCTGCACAGATACTTCTTGTAAATCTCGTAACGGACGGTCTGCCCGCAGTGGCGCTGGGCGTTGAGCCCTGCGGCGAGGAGAATATGAAAATGCCCCCAAGAAGGAAGGACGAAAGCTTCTTTTCGGGGGGGCTGATGTTCAGGATAGTTTTCAGAGGCATACTTATCGGCATATGCACCCTTGCCTGCTTTACGGTAATGCTCAGAACGGGCGGCTCTCTTGAGGCGGCAAGAACGGGCGCGCTGGCAACTCTTGTAATGTCCCAGCTTTTCCATGTGTTTGAATGTAAATCCGAAACGGGCAATATTTTTACCGTGCCCTATTTCAATAACATTAAGCTGATACTTGCAGTGCTTTTCTCGGTGGCAGTCCTCGGGGCGGCGATATATCTGCCGTTTTTGCAGATGGTATTCACCACCGTCCCCCTTACGGGAGAACAGCTTCTGATTGCGGCAGGGCTTGCATTTGCCGCTCCTCTGCTGCAGTGCTTCGGGGCGAAATAATTATTCCGCTGTTTCCTCTTCGCCCTCGAATATGACCGTAACTCCCCTTTCGGCAAGCTTATCGGTCACATCTCCCGAAAGTGAGCTGTCTGCGGTGAGCTTTGTCAGGGCAGGAAGCTCGAGGAGAGGGGAAAGGTCGGTTATCTTCGTTCCCGAGATATCAAGCGTCTCAAGCTCTGACATTCCCGATAAAAAGGACAGGTCGGAAACGGCGCAGTGAGATACATCAAGATTTTTTAGACCTGTGAGGGGGGCTATGAAGGACAGATCGGATAGGTCGGTGCAGTCCGCATAGACCTCCTCCGCCTTTTTGTGAATTGCCGCGTCATAGGACGGGTCGCCCATTTCCATGGCACCGGGTGCGGCGTATTTATAAGGGGTTACGGACAAAGTCTCAAGGCGGTCAAAATCCCCCAGGAACTCCGTCCCCTCCTCGGTCATAAGGCAGAGCGAAAGCTCCCGCTCGCCGGTATTATAATACTGCCCGTCTATCCTTCTTGTGTTGTCCGAAAGGCTGCCCGACAGTGCATTGAAGGCAATGAACAGGGCTATTACCGCGGCAAGTATCACCGCCGCTTCTATGGCTCTTTTTTTCAAAATTTATCCTCCAGAACAGCTTCGGGGTATGATGATATCATACCCCGAAAATTATTTTCAGTTATTATTACAGCCTGCTGTAAAGCTCCTCATACTTTCTTGCGGAGTTGACCCAGGAATAATCGGTCTTCATACCTCTGAGGACCATCTGATCCCATTCCTTGCGGCAGTCGAAGTAGATGTGCTTTGCATAGTTTATTGTGGCAAGAAGCTCCTCGCCGTTGTAATTTGCAAAGGAGAAGCCGATACCCGTGCCGTCATACTCGTTATAGGGTGCAACGGTGTCCTTTAAGCCGCCTGTTTCGCGGACAATGGGCACTGTGCCGTATCTGAGACCGATAAGCTGAGTAAGTCCGCAGGGCTCAAACTGGCTGGGAACGAGCACAGCGTCTGCGCCTGCGTAGAGCCTGTGGGCAAAGCTTTCGTTAAAGAGGATATTTGCGGAAACTCTGTCGGGCTTTCTCCATGCATAGTCTCTGAACAGATTTTCATACTGAGGGTCGCCTGTGCCGATGACAACGAACTGTGTATGCTGGTCGCATATACGGTCAAGAGCGTATCTTACAAGGTCAAGACCCTTCTGGTCGGTAAGACGGGAGATAATTGCTATCATAAACTTGTTGTCGTCCTGAGGGAGACCAAGCTCCTGCTGGAGAGCCTTCTTATTTGCAGCCTTTGCCTTCTTCACGTTCTTTATGCTGTACTGCTTGGCAATGGCTGTGTCTGTCTCAGGATCATATGCGTCATAGTCGATGCCGTTCACGATGCCGCAGAGAGACTGATTTCTGGCTCTGAGCAGTCCGTCCAGACCCTCGCCGTAGTAGGGAGTCTGTATCTCACCTGCATAGGTGCCGCTTACGGTAGTGATAAAGTCTGCATACACAAGACCGCCCTTGAGCATATTTGCGTCCTTTTTGAACTCAAGCTTGTCGGGTGTGAACACATAGTCGGGCAGTCCCGAAAGAGACTTGATGGTCTTGATATCCCATATGCCCTGAAATCTCAGGTTATGTATGGTGAAGATAGTCTTTGTTCCCCAATAGAAGGGATTGTCCTTGTAGAGTGTGTGGAGATATACGGGCACAAGACCTGCCTGCCAGTCGTGGCAGTGGATAATATCGGGCTTGAAGCCGATAACGGGAAGTATTGCCATTACAGCCTTGGAGAAATATATGAATTTCTCAATATCGTATCTTGTGTCGGCATAGGGCTTGTCTCCGCCGAAGTAGAAGAGATTGTCAACGAAATAGAAGGTTATCCCGTCGTACTGATACTCCATAATTCCGACATGAACGCTGTTGAAGCGCTGACCCATATCCATATAGAAATGGTGAACATATTTGAAGTTATTTCTGAATTTATCGGGGATACATCTGTAGTTGGGGATAATCACGCGGCAGTCATATTCGTTTTTGTTGAACATTTTGGGGAGAGTTCCCACAACGTCAGCAAGTCCGCCTGTTTTTATAAAAGGAACACATTCGGAGGCTACAAAGAGTATATTTTTCATAAATCCATATCCGTCCTTTCGGTATGTAGTACTGAGCAAACGCTCAGTAATTTCTATTCATATTATATAATATTTTTCATCAGCCGTCAATAGGTTTTTATAATTTTTCCATAGCGCGGTCTGCGAAAACCGATATTTTTTCGTACGATATTATTGACAAATTCGTGCGATTTGTGTATAATGAATATAAGGAGAAGCCATACTATGCTTTATGAGGAGGAATGAATATGTCCATCACAGCTACAGAATTAAAGATGAATTTAGGAAAATATCTTCTGCTTGCAGAGACCGAGGATATTTTCATCACCAAAAACGGAAAGGTCATTGCAAAGCTGTCAAATCCCAATGCGGACAGGGTTGAAATGGCAAAGTCTCTCCTCGGAATTATCCCCGCCGATGTTACCCTTGAGGAAGCGAAGGCGGAAAGGGCAGAAAATATATGAAGGCGCTTATCGACACCTGCATCGTCATTGACGTTCTGCAAAAGCGTGAACCGTTCTGCAATGCGGCTATGGAAATTTTTCTTGCCGTGTCAAACCGCCGTTTTACGGGAGTGCTTACCGCAAAATCTATCACAGATATCCATTATATCCTGCACAGAAGCCTCCACAATGAAAATGAAACACGAAAAGCCGTCCGCACTCTTTTTACGCTTTTTGCAGTCGCCGACACCCTTGCCTCCGACTGTCAGAACGCACTTTCATCTCCTATGACAGATTACGAGGACGCTGTTATGTCCGAGACCGCAGGCAGACTTGACATTGATTACATAGTAACACGTAACAAAAGGGATTATATAAGCTCCTCCGTTCCCGTTCTGTCTCCCGATGAATTTCTGAAGATACTTGAGACATAGAAAAACCCGGGCTTTCGCAGCGCACACTGCGAAAGCCCTGTTTGTTACCCATTCATCGGCTGGATCTCCGCAAAGCGGAGAGCCTCCCCGTCGGCAGTGAGGATCACGCTGTCGCCGGGCTTTATCTCCCCCTTGATTATCTTTGCGCTGAGAAGATTTTCCACCCTGTCGGTTATCTCGCGGCGCAGGACTCTTGCCCCCTGAGATCTGTCCTCCTTGCAGGCAAGGAGCCGTACTGCCTCGGGAGCAAATTCCATGGATATCTCCATTGCCGCCGCACGTTCTCTGAGCTCCCCGAGAAGCTTCTGCGCCAGCGCCTCAAGCTCCGTTTTTCCGAGCCTGCCGAATACGATGACCTCGTCTATCCTGCCCAGGAGCTCGGGGCGGAAATGCTTTTTAAGCTCTCTCCTCACATCTGCCCTTATCCGCTTGTTCTCCTCCGCCGCAGACAATTCCTCACCCTCGAAGCCCAGCCTGTTTTTCTCGGTCATTTCCCGAGCACCCACGTTTGATGTGAGTATCATTACGGTGTTTGCAAAGCTTGCCTGCCTGCCCTGACTGTCGGTGAGTATGCCGTCCTCAAGTATCTGCAGCAGGATATTTGACACATCGGGGTGAGCTTTTTCTATCTCGTCAAAAAGTATCACCGAATAAGGACGGCGGCGCACTGCTTCGGTAAGCTGTCCCCCGTCGTCGTAGCCCACATATCCCGGAGGAGAGCCGATAAGACGGGAAACGCTGTGCTTCTCCATATACTCGGACATATCAAATCGGAGAAGTGCTTTCTCATCATCAAAAAGGCACTCGGCTATTGCCTTTGCAAGCTCGGTCTTTCCCACTCCCGTAGGACCCGAAAAAATAAAAGAGCCAATGGGTCTGCGGGGGTCACGAAGCCCTGCCCTGCTGCGGCGTATGGCTTCCGCCGCAGCCTTTACCGCCTCGTCCTGACCTATGACCCGCTTGTGAAGCTCCTCCTCGAGAGTAAGGAGCCTTTCCGACTCGTCTGCGGTGAGCCTGCCCGCAGGTATGCCCGTGGCGGCGGAAAGCACCTCGGCAATATCGTCAGCTGTGACCCGGGGGCGGCTGTCGCTGTGGTCGCCCATGGTCTCGCTGAGGCTCTTTTTCTTTTTGGGCATATTCCTGTCTATCATTGCGGTAAGCTCGTCGGCAAGGTCGTTAAGGGATTTTTTTGCACCCCTGATATGCACCTTTGAAGCGGCTTCGTCTATAAGGTCGATCGCCTTGTCGGGGAGACATCTGCCGTTTAAATACCTTACGGACATATCCACCGCCGCCCGCACTGCCTCGGGAGTTATCCGCACCTTGTGAAAATCCTCGTAGCAGGGGCAGAGACCCGTAAGTATCCTTACCGCCTGCTCGGGAGTCGGCTCGCTTACGGTCACCTGCTGAAAGCGGCGCTCGAGAGCGCTGTCCTTGCCGATGAATTTGCGGTATTCGTCAAAGGTGGTGGCGCCGATTATCCGCAGCTCACCCCTTGCAAGCTGGGGCTTTAAGATATTTGCGGCGTCAATTGCACCCTCGGCGGCTCCCGCTCCCACAATGGTATGAAGCTCGTCAATAAACAGGATAATGCTGCCGTTTTCGATGACCTCGTCAATGCACAGCTTTATCCTGTCCTCGAAGTCGCCCCGGTATTTGGCTCCTGCAAGCATTGAAGTGAGATTAAGGGAAAAAATATGCTTGCCCTTCAAGGTATCGGGCACATTTCCCGATGCAATAGCCATTGCAACTCCCTCTGCAACGGCAGTTTTTCCCACTCCTGCTTCACCCACAAGACAGGGATTATTTTTCGTCCTGCGGGAAAGTATGCGTATGACCCTGGCTATCTCGTTTTCACGGCAGAATACGGGGTCGCATTTATTTTCAGCCGCAAGGGCTGTAAGGTCTCTGCCGTATTTGATAAGTGTGGGGGCTTTGGTGATGGGGGGAAAATATTTCACATCAAGTCCCGAAAGTCCGCGGCAGGTGCTGAGTATCGCCGAGACATTCACCCCCATTTCACTGAGGATATTTACGGCTGTGCAGTTTTCCTCACGAAGAAGAGCCGCAAGAAGATGCTCGGTGCCCGCAGGCTTTTCGGGAGTTGCCCCCGCTCCCCTGCAGGCGCTGTCTATGATACGTGAGACCGCGGGGGTAACAGAATCCCTGTCCACCACCGACGGCTCTCCCCTGCCTATAAGGCGGATTATGCGCCCCAGCACCTTTTCCTCGGTAACTCCCGAGGATTTGAGGATACTTGCCGAGGTGCTGCCCGTCTCCGAGGAAAGGGTGAGGAGCAGATGCTCGCTCCCCACATAGGTATGCCCCAGCTTTCCCGCCTGGATAAAGGCTTTGCTTATTACGGTGTTTGCTTTGCGTGTAAGCAGCTCCTGATCGTACATTCTATACAGCATCTCCTTAACAGGTCAATTTCAGATACATTAGGGAGTCTTTTTTGAGAGACTCCAATATCTATTATGGACTGTTTTTTCCAAATTAACTGTCGTATTAAGGGAAATGCTTGATAATTCAAATTTTATTTTTGTCTGATTATTTGTATCGTTACCGAGCCGTCCGACTGATGTCCAAATAAATCATAGAACGAGCGGCTGCAGGCTCAGCCTGCTTTCACCCACTCATAAGCCACCGCAAACCATTCTCTTACCCAATATGACGGCAGGAGAGGGAGAAAGGTATGGGAGCTTTTGCTGTAGCTTTCAAGCCCCTGCTTTTTCGATATCATGGAAGCTCTCAGCTGATGGAACTCGCTGGTTATTATCACCGCTCTGCGCTCCGCACCGATGCTGTCGATAATTTCCAGGGAGTTCCGGATATTCTCATAGGTGTTAACAGACTTGTCCTCCAAAATTATCCTGTGGGCTGAGATCCCTCTGCTCACAAGCCCGTCTCTGATACATTCTGCCTCGCTCACAGGCTCGTCGCTGCCCTGTCCGCCCGAGGCTATGCATATCACATCGGGATTTGCCGAGAGATATTCATATGCCGCTTCGATACGCTTTTCAAGCATAAGAGAAGCGCCGCTCTCCTTTACTCTGCACCCGAGGACAATTACGTTTGCAGGCGTTTCGGGCTGTCTGTCCACTGCCCTTGCCATAAAAACGGAAATGACAACTGCGAGTATGACCGACACAGCCGCAAGCAGGAAGAACAGCACAAGCAGCACTCTGCCGAATTTATTCTCAGCCGCCTTTAAAACAAGCCTTGCGGCAGTATCGGGAAACAGGCACACAAAGGCAAGAGCGGCGCTCACAGCCATTCCCGCAGCGTTTCCCGTGTGAAATTTTGCAGTCATACCCGATACAAAAAACAGCAGAAAAAAGCCTGCGCTTATTATCCCTAAAACTAAAAGGCACACTCGGGGAAGCGTGCCTTTTACAATTTCCGAAATCATTTTCATAACGCCTGCTTCAAAGCCTTTGCAAGCTGGTCGGGGCAGGAGGTGCCTCTGCCGCCGCAGTCAACGTTCTCAAGCCTTGCTATAACGTCCTCGACCTTCATTCCTTTTACGAGACGTGAAATGCCCTGAGTGTTGCCGTTGCAGCCGCCTGTGAAGATGACGCTCTTAACAACGCCGTCCTCGACCTCTGCGGTTATCTTTCTTGAGCATACCCCTCTGGGGGTGTATTCTATAGTCATTTTAAAGCTTCCTTTCCTTATTTCTTGCTGCAAAGCCGCAGTATGCGGTCAATGTTATCCTTGTCGGTGGTGTACATTCCCAGATGTGTGGGGCGCATATTGTACAGCCCGTGGAAATCCGAACCGCCCGTTACTATAAGGTCATATTCGTTCGCCTTGGCAAGAAGCATTGCCTGCTGCTCCTCGTCGGCGGAATAGTGATATACCTCAATGCCGTCAAGCTTGCCGTTTGAAGCAAGGTCGTCTATCAGGTCAACGGAGTCATATACCATGGGGTGGGCAAGCACCGCCGCTCCCCTTGCCGAATGGATAAGCTCGAGAACATAGTTCACATCGGGATATTCCCTCTCCACAATGCAGGAACCCGTCTGCTCATTGAAAAGCTCGTCGTTCAGCCTGCCGTAGAAATGGGTGGAATAGCCGTATTCGATAAGGGCGTGAAGGATATGCTGCTTGTAAATGCTCTTGGAGCCGCTTAAATGCTTGGTGATGTCCTCGGCTGTGATGGGGTAGAGCTTGAGAACATTCTCCACCGTTTCCTTGGCGCAGGACTGCCTTATCTCGCTGCATCTGCGGCAGATACCCTCAAGCCTGTCGGGCTTCTGGGGCGCATAGCAGAGGATATGTACCTTCCTGTTTCTGGTCTTATCCCAGGCGGTAAGCTCCACTCCGGGAATTGTCTGTACGCCGTATCTCTCTCCCAATACCTTTGCCCTTGAGACAGATGACATGGTATCGTGGTCTGTGATGGATATAAAATCAAGTCCTATGCGCTTAGCCTGAGCGATGACCTCCTCCATTCCGAGGGAGCCGTCCGACAGAGTTGTATGTACGTGAAGATCGCCTTTCATATATACAAGATCCTTTCCTGTGCAGGATTTTGGCAGCAGTCATTCGGCTGTCTCTCAGCCGAACGAATTTACACCTTACTATTATACCACATTTACAGCCCATTGTGCAATACCTTTTCTGATATTTTCACGATAGTTTCACAATTTCGCTGTTATTCGGCTCTGTTTCCCTTGTATTCCCGTCTTTCTTCGCCGCTGTAAACCGTAAATCTGTCCTTGCCGCCGTTTTTGGAGAAGTACATTGCGATATCCGCAGAGGTGTAAAGCTCCTTGAAGTCCTTTCCGTATTCGGGGGCGAGCGCCACGCCGATGCTTGAGGAAACGCTTACCGACTTGCCCAGGCTTTCATCGGAATAGGTGTACCTGATACTTTCGCAGAGAGCGGTGCAAAGCCCGTTTATACGCTCTGCCGCATCGTCTCCCGAGAGAAATGCCATAAACTCATCGCCGCCTATCCTGCCTGCAATATCGCCGCCGTTAAGCAGTGCTTCTATCTTTGTGGCAATGTCCTTTATGACCGAGTCGCCCCAGGAATGTCCTAAGATATCGTTCACGTTTTTGAAATTGTCCACATCGATCAATATCATTGCATGAGTGCCGCCCTTGGAAAGCCTTTCGGTGATAAGCGCTTCGGTAGTCGTCTTGTTGTAAAGCCCTGTGAAGCGGTCGCGGCTGGCGTCCTCCCTCAGATTTACAACATCATCGATATTGCTTATTTTTCCGACTATCTTGACAGGCTTTGAGTCTGCATATATGGCTGTTCCGCTGAATTCTATCCAGTTGACATTTTCATTTATGTCAATTCGGGAAACCACCGCTCCGCAGGCTGTTTCTCCCGAGAAAAAGCGGGTGGCGATATCCGTATCCTTCGCTCTGAAGCCGTCGCAGGACAGGACGCGTTTCAGAAATGCCGTATGGGAATTTGCAATGGTCTTCGGAACATCGGGGTCAAAGACAGAGCCATAGGTGATAAGGCAGTCTGTCTCGATATCGTACTCGAAAACCACGTCGGAGGAGCTTTGCAGAGCAGTCTGATAAAGCTTTCTTTCCTTTTCGGACTTGATGTTCATCTCTCTGAGCTGGGACATCATTTCGTGATTGCGGTGGAGAAGGGAGTTAAAGCCCACAGCAAAATGCTCCAGCTCCCTGCAGCCCTCGGGGACAAGAATATCGTCCTCTCCCCCGTTGTCGCCGGAAAGCTGTATGGAGTTTATCTTCTTCGTGTAGTCCTGAAGGGGTCTTACCACCTTGTTTGAAACGATGGAGATGGTGACGATGAGCATTGCCGCCACTCCAAGGAAGGTGATGACCATTATCCGTGTCTGGTGGTCGATAAGCCTTTGGGCAGAGGTGAAATCTCTCAGGGCATAGACTGTCCAGCCGCAGTTCTCGGAGCTTTCCGCCGAACCCACAAGCTCTCTTTCGCCGTCATTAAAGCTGCCGTTTCCTGCAGGCTTGATGCCAAGCTTGGAGAATTTGCGGTATATCATATTCACATCGGAATGGTAGATAACGGTGTTGTCGGAGGTAATGATGTATATCTCGTTGTTTTTTGATTCGGGCAGAGCCGATATCTTTACCCACAAGCCCCCGAGCTTGATATCTGCGCCGAAATAGCCTATGACCTCTCCCGTGCGGCGGTCGCGGACGGGGGCTGCTGCGGATATGACCGTTTTTCCCGAAATGGGCGATACATACAGGTCGGTGATGAAATACCTCTCGCTGCCGTTCATCATTTCCCCAAACGGGAACTCCCCGAACTCAAAATCGGGCTTTGCCACCCAGCCGTCAGAGGAATTTGAAAATGCCACGCCCTGATTTACAGCCGATACCAGCCAGGTGCGCTCAAGGCTCTCAGGCGCATCTGAGACGGCAGAGTCAAGCTCTCCCATCGCTAAGCTGAAATAGGCGTTGTCCTCGATGGTATCTCTGTCCTCGGCGGTGCGGAGAAAGCGTTCTATATCCTCCACTGCGGCTTTCATCTCCACAGTCTCGCCGAAGGAGGATATCATATCTTCTATTCTTCTGCAGGCAAGCTCGGTGCTGCCCGCCGCTTCCGATCTGGAAATACTGTCGATGACCCGACGTACGGAAAAGGTCATAAAGCCGCCTGCGATGATGATTATCACCAGCACGGGCAGCACTGTGTACAGCATTATTCGCGATTTAAGGCTCATTAAAGTGGTTTTGTGAAAATTTTCGGACAAGCTCACACCTCCCGAGGGGATATTTTCCGAAGCATTGCGCTCCGGCATTACCCGAAAAAGCTCAACCGTATATTATATGTTCATAGGCTGTCCTTATGAACATGAATAGTCATACTGCTCCATATAATATATCGGCAGTTGTTTTTAAAACTTTAGAGGTTTTTGTATTTTTACGGAGGTTTTACATAAATTTCCAAACTGCATCTTTGCTTGACATTATTTACATAATTATGATATAATTAAAAAAATGTATCTGTGCCGAACATTACAAAGGGGTGACTGAGCTTTGAAAAAGAAAAATGTTAAAAAAGTCCTTATTACGGCGGCGATCTTTTCGGCGGCGTTCAACATGAATGCCTGCGCCTACGGTCCTCCCGAAGGCGATTTAGACGATAACTACAGCCCGAGCTCCAACTACAATGAAGATGTTTACGGTCCTCCCGAGGACTATTATGATGAAACCGAGTCAGAGCAGACAGAAGTATCTTCCGAGGACGGCGACACATTGACCGACCTTGAGCTTGATGAAATGCAGGCGGTTGACAATGCAATTTCCGAGCTTTTAAACAGCGATGAATACAAGTCCCTTTCCTCGGAGGATGAACGAAGAGAGGCTGTCACAGCGCTTATCACGGAGCTTGCGGAAAAGGGCACGGAGGAATTCCCCTATCCCCTGATAAATAAAAGCTCTGTCAATACGGAAGGCGATGTTATAAGCTTTTCCTACAAATGCGGCGCATTGGGCGGCGTGATGACAGGGCCATTTGACCCTATGATGAACTGATAGATCAACGGACGGGATAAGAACAATGAACAATATCAAATCAAAGCATATGAAAGAGCTTGCCGAATATAAGCGGCAGCTTTGGGAAAAGCCCATACTCAGAAATCTTTTTATGGAGCTTACTCTGCGGTGCAACGAAAACTGCATCCACTGCGGCAGCAAATGCACGAGCACAGGCTCCGAGGAGCTGCCTTTATCGGTATGGCAGGACTTTCTTGACAAGATAGCAAGGGATTTTGCGGGCAGACTTCCCATGCTCAGCATTACAGGAGGCGAGCCGCTGCTCAGAAAGGATCTTTTTGAGATAATGGGCTATGCTCACAGTCTGGGCTTCAGGTGGGGCATGACCAGCAACGGAACGCTTATTGACGGCGATATCGCTCACAGGCTTTATGAATGCGGTATGGGCACGGTTTCTATAAGCATTGACGGGCTGCGCGAGACCCACGACAGCTTCCGCAGGACAAAGGGCGGATACGACGCCGCAATGAAGGGGCTGAACGCACTTATCTCTCACGGTGGCTTTAAGCATATTCAGGTAACATCGGTCATACATAAGCAGAATATTGCTGAGCTTGAGGAGCTTTATGAGATAATGTGCGGGCTGGATATAGATTCATGGCGGGTGCTGAATATCGAGCCTATAGGCAGGGCGAAGGAACATTCCGAGCTTGTTCTCCTGCCCGAGGATTACCGCAGAATGTTTGAATTTATCAAAGACAAGCGGAGAGAGGGTATGCCCGTGCTGTACGGCTGCACCCATTATCTCGGGGAGAAATATGAGCGCGAGGTAAGAGACTGGTATTTCCTCTGCAATGCGGGTATCTACACCGCAAGCGTTATGGCAAACGGCAATATCGGCACCTGTCTCGATATCGAGCGCAGGGCGGAGACCTTGCAGGGCAATATTCTGACCCATGATTTCACAGATGTATGGAATAATGGCTTTGAATATTTCCGCAGCGACCTTGCACAGCGAAACAGCAAATGCTCCGAATGTTCATCGAGAGAATTCTGCGGCGGCGGCTCCTTTCACAGCTGGGACTATGACCGCTGCGAACAGCAGGTATGCTTTAAGGATATTTTATTCTGACGTAATTTTTTGCAGGAGCCGCTCCGCCCGGGGCGGCTTTTTCTGTGGGGCAATATTTCAAAGTCCCACAAAAAAGTTAACCAAATCTCCATTGAACTTTTCTTTTCAAAATGATAAAATAGGACGACTACACTAAAAAGGAAGCTGTAATTTTATGTGTACATTTCTGCTTTGTCTGATTTATCTTGCATTTATAAGCCTGGGGCTGCCCGATTCACTGCTGGGCTCCGCATGGCCCGCTCTCAGGCTGTCCTTTGACGTGCCTATTTCCTATATGGGCATTGTTTCTATGATAATCTCGGGGGGCACCATCTGCTCGAGCCTTATGTCCGAACGGCTCACAAAGCGCTTCGGTACGAGGATAGTCACCACGGTGAGCATTTTTGTTACAGCCATTGCTATGTTCGGCTTTTCGACTGTTGCCGAATTCTGGCAGCTGTGCTTATGGGGCATTCCATACGGTCTGGGCGCGGGGGCTATCGATTCGGCGCTCAACAACTATGTGGCACTCCACTACAGCTCCCGTCATATGAGCTGGCTCCACTGCTTCTGGGGCGTGGGCACTATCATCAGCCCCTATATTATGAGCTATGCCATCGCTCATTCCTCGTGGAGCGGCGGCTACCGCATTGTTTCATATATCCAGCTGGGAATTGCTCTGGCTATGCTCATCACCCTGCCCGTATGGAACGTTCACAAGGCTCAGACCGACGGCGGGAATGACGGAAATGTGGTGGGACTGAGAGGTGCCCTTAAAATAAAAGGTGTTCCCTGTCTGCTCATAGGATTTTTCGCCTACTGCGCCGCCGAGGCTACGGTAATGCTGTGGGCAAGCAGCTATCTCTCGGAAACAAAGGGACTCCCCGAAAAGACTGCCGCCGCATACGCTTCCCTTTTCTTCATCGGCATTACCGCAGGTCGGTTTATCTCGGGCTTTGTTTCGGACAGGCTGGGGGACAGGAATATGATACGCATCGGGGTGACGGTGGCTCTGACAGGCGTTCTGATGGTGCTTCTGCCCGTTTCCGCTGAGCTGCCTGCACTGGCGGGATTTGTGGTAATAGGTCTGGGCTGCGCTCCCGTATATCCCAGCATTATCCATGCCACACCCTCCAATTTCGGCGCGGAAAATTCTCAGGCGATAATCGGCATACAGATGGCAAGCGCATATGTGGGCTCCACCTTTATGCCCCCCGTATTCGGACTTATCGCAAATCATCTGAACATCAGGCTCATGCCCTTTTATATCGCTCTGTTCCTTGTTCTGATGATCGTTATGACCGAAAGGACCTTCGGTATGAAAAAGTGATGTTATATCTCTTATTTTCGACAATGCAGGACAATCAATGCTTCTTATCTGAATAAAATCGCCAAATTTTTATAAAAATGTTGCAATTTGTAAAAATATATGTTATAATACTTTTAAACGGCATAACATCTCGCCGAATAATCAGAGGACAGGAGCTTGTATTATGGATGATCGTATTGCCCATATAAGCGACCCGAATTTGATAACACCCGCCGATAACTGCACGGACCTGTTTTTCAGGCTGTTCAACAGTATGTATGACGGCGTCTGCATTTTCGAGGTCTGCGGCGCAAAGGTTAAAGCCCTTTACCTTAATGAAAGATATTTTCATGTCATTGGCTACACAAGGGAACAATATCTGCCTTATTATGACAACGTTACCATCACCCTCTTTGAGGAGGACGAGAAGAGAATATTCGACCATGCTGAGGAATGCGTTAAAAGCGGGGACGATTTCTACTGCGAGGTGAGAGGCTACCGCTTTGACGGCAGCGTGGGAAGGTTCTGCATCAGAGCCAGAGTCGTGGATTTCATCAAAAGCGACAACCCCGTTTTTCTCGCTTCAATAAACGATATCACCGCCCAGAAGGACACCGCTCACCTGCTCAGCATAAATGCCGAAAGATACAAGATACTTGAGGAGACAAGCAGCGCATTCCTTCTCGATTACGATTATGAGAACGACGTTATGACCTTCTCCCCCGGAAAGGGCAGAGAGGATATGGTCATCAGGTCATACACCTCATACCTGCGCAGGAACTGTCCTATCTACGACGAGGACGTTATATATTACTGCAACGTGCTTTTCAAGACCTGCCGCAAAAAGGGCAAGGGCTTTGTGGACGTACGCTCCCTTGACAAGGACAGGTCCTTTTACACCATCTGCCGAATCATTTTCTCAAGCATTGCCGATGAATACGGAGAGATAATCCGCGTTGTGGGCCGGATAGAAGTCATTGACGAAAGCTCGGGGCTTGTTGCCCGATTTGCCGAGGACAGGAGCAGCAACAGCGTGGCAGGGCTTACCGACAGCGTTACCGCTATGGGTATGATAAAAAACAGGCTGCCACAATGCAGAAGCCGCTGCTTTATGGTGGTTGCGGACATTGACGAGTTCACCGCGTTCAACGAGAAATACGGAAAGGCTGCGGCTGATGACGCTGTAAGGCTCTCCGCCGAGCTTATCAAAAAGGTTTTTCCCGAAAATTCGGTGATCTTCCGCTATGTGGGTGACGAGTTCGTAATATTTGCCGAGGATATCAGCGAAAGCGAGCTGTACGATATGGTGGACAAGCTGAGAGCTGCCTGCAGGACCGCTGTGCTTACCGTAAACGGCGAAAGCGTAAACGTGGATATCTCCTTCAGCATCGGCGCTGTCTGGACTGTCTGCGATGAAAAGGTCAATATCAAGGATTTCTTCATCACTGCCGACAGGGCGCTTATCAAGGCGAAAAAAGAAGGCGGCTCTAAAATGCACGTGGAGAAAATCATTTACTGATATTCGTAAATTTTGCTAATTGAAAAAAATCTGCGGCTGTGGTACAATATGTATTACTGCCGCATTTTTTATCAAAGATACAGAAAGGATAATTTCAATGAACAAAAAGGAGCTTGCTGAAATTAAAAAAAGCTTTTCCGAAGGCTGCGGATTTTTTACTCTGAACCGCATTCTTTACGCATACTGCGACGCGGAAAAGCATATCAAATACACCGAGTCAAAGGGCTTTGCTATCATGCCCGAGGACGAGAGCGCTGTGGTCATGGAGACGCTTAAAAAGGCGCTCAGCGGAAGCCTTGGAAAAAATCTGAACGAGTACCGCTTCCCCAACGAGTCATACGAAGAGGGCGGCGCTCAGAATGTGCTTTATGCCGCTGTAAAGGGCAAGCTGGAGGACGAGGAGGCAAACAAGGCTTATATTGACAGAATAGTTGAGAACACCGATTATGCTTCTGCCTACACGATCATTTCCGGCCACTGTACATACAGCATACTTGTGAAGGACAA
Organism: Huintestinicola sp.; assembly: GCF_051882455.1. Lineage (NCBI taxonomy): Bacteria > Bacillati > Bacillota > Clostridia > Eubacteriales > Oscillospiraceae > Huintestinicola > Huintestinicola sp. Next base: position 67,376 of record NZ_JBJERV010000063.1, read on the forward strand.
GAACGATGAAGTTATCGGCGAGGGCGATTCCGAGTATAATTTTGTCATTACCGCTTTATGCCCCGTTAACACGGGCGATGACGGGCTTTTCTATGATGATGAAAGCCAGACTATAGCAAAGAAGTCCAACACAGAGATGATAATCGCAAAGGCTCCTCAGGACGGATTTTTATACCCCGTTTTCAGCGACCGTTCACCCGATGTGAACAGCGTTATGTACTACACAAGGTCGCCTAAGAAGCCTAATCTTTCCATTATCGAGGACGTTCTCGACTGCAAATTCGATTTTACTCCCCAGGGCGAGAAGGAGCGTTTCAGAGCCGTTCTTACCGATGTTTGCAGAGATGAGCTGGATTACACGGTCATCACTAAGGTGAACGACAGCATTAAGGAGGTCATCGACCAGAACAAGAACGAGACCGAGCCGCCTGTTATCGACTGCAGCAGAATGAGGACCATTCTTTCCGACGCGGGAGTAAGCGATGACAAGCTTCAGGCTCTTGACGCGGTTTACAGGGACACTGTGGGTGACGGCGCTCTCAAGGCTTCAAATCTTGTGGAGAACAAGACCGTTCTTTCCGTTCCCGAGATAACCGTTAACATCAGCAAGGAGGGCACAGACAAGGTGAGGACCTCGGTCATTCAGGGCAAAAAGTGCCTGATAATCGACCTTGACGACCCCAGCGTGCTTGTTAACGGGATAGAGACTTCTTTTGAGACTGCGGAGAAAAACGAGGCTGCCGAGGGCGAGGCTGTTACCGTATAATTTTTGGGTCAACAAAGCAGAAATGTCTGCACTTTATTCTTTAATTATTTTCCGCTTTACATTTATACTAATAAAATAATTCAGAACGTTTTTGGGGGACGGGAAAGCCGTCCCCCAAAATTTTTTAACAAATAAGAGCTTATGTATTTGTGCAGATATACAAATTTATTATGTTTCCAAACTTTTGTTCTAAAATTACTTGACATATTCAAACAAATGTGCTATTATATAATTACAGAAAAGCTCCCCTGCATCTGACTGCAAGGGAGCGAAATATTTCTGTGGGAATTACTTCTTGAGCTTAACTGCTTCCCTGACCTTTGCAACAACATTTTCAGCGCAAAGTCCAAATTCCTTGAGAAGATCAAGAGCGGGTCCCGAGTGTCCGAACACATCGTTTACGCCTACCTTGATAACGGGAACGGGGCAGCACTCTGTTACTGTCTCGGCTACTGCTGAGCCAAGTCCGCCGATGACGCTGTGCTCCTCGGCTGTAACGATAACGCCTGTTTCCTTCGCAGCCTTGCAGATGATGTCCTTGTCAATGGGCTTGATGGTATGGATATTGATAACTCTTGCGCTGATTCCCTCTGCTGCAAGTGTCTCAGCTGCCACAAGAGCCTCGTTTACCATAAGTCCTGTTGCGATGATGGTCACGTCGCTGCCGTCTCTGAGCTGAACGCCCTTGCCAAGCTCAAACTTGTAGGTGTCCTTATCGTTGATAACGGGTACGGAAAGACGTCCGAAGCGCATATATACGGGTCCCTCGAAGTCAAGTGCTGCCTTTACGGCTGCCTTTGCTTCAACATCGTCTGCGGGGTTGATGATTGTCATTCCGGGGATAGTTCTCATAAGGGCGATATCCTCGTTGCACTGGTGAGTTGCGCCGTCCTCGCCTACGGATATGCCTGCGTGTGTTGCGCCGATCTTTACATTGAGATGAGGATAGCCGATGGAGTTTCTTACGATCTCAAATGCTCTTCCTGCCGCAAACATTGCAAAGGAGCTTGCAAATACCTTCTTGCCTGTGGTAGCGATACCTGCGGCTACGCCCATCATATTTGCCTCGGCTATTCCGCAGTCGAAAAATCTCTCGGGGCAGGCTTTCTTGAATATGCCTGTCTTTGTTGCTGCCGCAAGGTCGGAGTCAAGGACGATAAGGTCGGGATATTCGCTGCTGAGCTCTGCCAGAGCCTCGCCATAGCTTTCTCTTGTAGGTTTTTTGATTACATCTGCCATTGTCTTAGCCCTCCAGTTTCTCAAGCTGAGCTTTAAGCTCGCCCATAGCCTGCTCGTACTGCTCTGCGTTGGGTGCGGAGCCGTGCCAGCCTACCTGATTCTCCATAAAGGAAATGCCCTTGCCCTTTACGCTCTTCTGAATGATAGCTACGGGCTGTCCGTTTATCTTTTCTGCCTCGTCAAAGGCTCTTTCGATATCATCAAAATCGTGGGCGTTCATTGTGATCACGTGCCAGCCGAATGCCTCGAATTTATCGGTGATGGGCATAGGCGAGCATACCTCGGTGATCTTGCCGTCGATCTGGAGACCGTTGTTATCCACGATGGCAACGAGATTGTCAAGCTTATTGTGAGCGGCAAACATTGCTGCCTCCCATACCTGTCCCTCTTCGATCTCACCGTCGCCGAGGATAGCATATACCTTGTAGCTGTCGCAGGAGATCTTGCCTGAGAGTGCCATTCCGCAGGCTGCGGATATGCCCTGTCCCAGAGAGCCTGTGGACATATCAATTCCGGGAATATGCTTCATATCGGGATGACCCTGGAGACGGGAGCCTATCTTACGGAGCGTTTTGAGCTCTTCAATATCAAAAAATCCTCTCAGTGCAAGTGCGGAGTAGACTGCGGGAGCTGTATGTCCCTTTGAAAGAACAAGTCTGTCTCTGTCTGCCATTTTGGGATCTTTGGGATCAACGTGCATTTTGCGGAAATAAAGGTAGGTGACTAAATCAGCAATTGAAAGAGATCCGCCGGGATGTCCCGATTTTGCGTTGTATACGCCCTCGATGATCCCCATTCTAACCTTGCAGGCTGTGATCTCAAGCTGCTTCTTAAGCGTCTGATCCATAAGTTAAAATCATCCTTTCAAACATTCCCGTAATTCAGGAATTTAATATATATTCTATCAATTCGGCTACCGCTCCGTGGGAGCAGTCCGATTTGCAGACCATGTTGCACGCCGCTTTTACCTCATCTATGGCGTTGGAGGGGCAGGCGGAAAAATCCGCATTTCTTAGCATCTCAAGGTCATTGTTGAAATCCCCGATGGCTGCGGTAACGCTGTCTGCTTCTCCGTAAAGCTCAAGGAGCTTTTTCATTGCTGAGCCCTTTGAACAGTTCTTCGGCAGCATTTCGTGAAAGATCGTGCTTGAGGTGATGTATTCAACGTCTTCGGCATATTCAAGGCTCTTTGCATATTCTTCAAAGGGCTTTATGCTCTCCTCGGGCATTGCGAAAAGCACCTTGCACCAATTGCCCGAGGGAACGCTTTCGAGAGAGTCCATTATTTCGGCGGTAAAGCCGCCTATTTTCCAGTGACGGCGCTCATAATCGTTCATCTGAACGTCGTAAATGCCGTCCGGGGTACATATCTCAGCGCAGGCTTCGGGGAATTTTTTCAGAAGCTTTGCTATCATTGCCCGTGCTTTTTCCTCGGGAAGATATTCGGACCACATCACCTTATTGTTACCGCAGTCATATATCATTCCGCCGTTGCAGAGTATTACCGGGAAATCCACTCCCACAGGCGCAAAATAATGCCTTGTTGCCTGCAGGACTCTTCCCGTTGCGACTACGAATTTGCCCCCCGCTTCGCGAAGCCTCAGTATAGCTTTCAGATTTTCCTCCGAAAGGGTCTTGTCGGCGTTCAGAAGGGTGCCGTCCATATCGCTGAACAATATTATTTTTGATCTATCCTTAAACATACTGCCTCGTTTCGCCGTCCCCTATTTTTCGGAGCACATCGCAGAAATACTGGGGAAGCTCGCTTTCAAACTCCATATACTCATAGGTTATGGGGTGGACAAAGCCTATTTTGCCTGCGTGGAGACACTGCCCGTCAATGCCCTTGAAGGGCTTGCCGTAAACGTCGTCTCCCAGCACAGGGTGTCCGATATATGCCATATGGACGCGTATCTGATGGGTGCGCCCTGTTTCAAGCCTGAGCTTTATGAAGGAGTATTTATCGTACTCACGGAGGACGGTGTAATGTGTCACTGCGTTCTTGGAATTTCGCTCGGTGACGGTCATTTTCTTGCGGTCTGTGGGGTGTCTGCCGATGGGGGCGTTTACCGTTCCCTCTTTTTCCGAAAGTCTGCCGCATATGACCGCGCGGTATTCCCTGGTGAAGCTGTGCTCCTTTATCTGCGCCGCAAGACCCGTATGGGCGGTGTCTGTTTTGGCGACGATAAGAAGTCCGCTGGTGTTCTTGTCGATGCGGTGGACTATTCCCGGACGGATAATGCCGTTTATGGAGGAAAGTCTGTCTCCGCAGTGGTACATAAGGGCGTTCACAAGGGTTCCCGTATAATTTCCCGCCGCTGGGTGGACTACCATTCCCTTGGGCTTATTGACAACAAGAAGATAGTCGTCCTCGTAGATTATATCCAGGGGGATATTCTCGGGGAGGACGTCAAGGGGCTCGGGCTCGGGGATAACGGCGGTTATTTCGTCTCCCGCATTTATGGTGCAGCTTTTGCTGACGGTCTTTCCGTTTACGGTGACTCCGCCATCTGCAATTATCTTTGCTGCCAGGCTGCGGCTAATTTCTCCCCCGCAGGAGGAAAGAAGCTTATCTATCCTCATTCCGCTGTGGGTCTCGTCGGCGGTGAGCATTATTACGTTGTCACTTGTCATTTTCCACCTCGGAGGACTGGGTAGGAGCGAATTTTTTCAGATATTTCTCGTCAATGAAAAGGTAATAGGCTATAAGCAATATGGCTCCTATGACCACGCAGATATCCGCAAAGTTGAAGATGAAGTTAAAGGGAAAGAGACGGATAAAATCCGTTACATACCCCTGGAAAATGCGGTCATAGAGATTGCCTATGCCGCCGCCAACTATCATTGCATAGGAAACGGTCATAAGGGGGTGCTTATGCTTCTGACGATGAAAATATATGGTTATGAGGACGAGAGCTATGGCGGTGACTGCTGCAAGGGCAACGGTCTTGCCCGTAAAGCTGCTGAATGCCGCTCCTGTGTTTTTGTGGAGGGAAAAGGCTAAGATATCCGTATCTCCCGCGGTTATCACTCGGATATGGTCGCTCTCGCCTATATTTGCCTCAGCCGCCGCCTTTGTGAGCCTGTCGATGACCATAAATGCGGCGGTGAGTATCCAGAAAAGTATTATCATTATGCTCTGAACACTATCTGCTCGGCGCAGCGCTTGCAGAGAGTGGGATGCTCGGCGTTTGTGCCTACGGTCTCGCTGTAGCTCCAGCAGCGCTCGCACTTGCTGCCCGACGCCTTTTCTACGCTGAAGGAAAGCTTGCCGTCAAATGAGGGATCTTCGCACTTGAATTCGCCGTCGCCGTTGTTAACGACCTCTGCGGCGGAAACGATGAACACCTCGGCAAGGTCGCCTGCAACTGCGGAAAGCTTTGCATAAAGCTCGTCGCTGTCGGCGTGGAGAGTTACCTTTGCCTCGAGGGACGCTCCGATGAACTTCTCCGCTCTCTTGAGCTCAAGTGCCTTGGTCACGGAAGAACGGACGCTGTATATCATATCCCACTTTGCGGTGAATGCATCGTCAACGGATACTCCTGTCTTTTCGGGCATCTGATTGAGGAAAATGCTTTCCTTATCGTCTGCGGAGCTGTGGGGGATATATTTCCATATCTCCTCGGCGGTGAATGAAAGCACGGGAGCGATCATTCTCGATACGGCGCTCAGTATCATATACATTGCGCTCTGGGCACTTCTTCTTTCGGGTGCTGCTTCGGGTGTGCAGTAAAGTCTGTCCTTGATGATGTCAAGGTAGAAATTGGACATATCCGTTACGCAGAAATTGTGTATGCTGTGGACTACTACGTGGAAATCGAATGCGTCATAGGCTGATTTTACCTTGTCGATAAGGGCGTCAAGGCGGACAAGCGCCCACTTGTCGATATCAAGCATCTTGTCGGGGCTTACCATATCCTTGTCGGGGTCAAAGCCGCTGCCGTTGCAGATGTTGCCCAGGATATATCTTGCGGTGTTTCTGATCTTCTTGTAGGTGTCCGCAAGCTGCTTTAAGATCTCCTTGGAAATTCTGATATCCGAATGATAATCGGAGGAGGCTACCCAGAGTCTCAGGATATCTGCGCCGTTCTGGTCGGTGATATCCTTGGGATCTACGCCGTTGCCCAGGGATTTATGCATTGCTCTGCCCTCGCCGTCTACTACCCAGCCGTGGGTGCAGACTGCCTTGTAGGGTGCCTTTTGACCTGTTGCGGCGGAGGTGAGGAGGGAGGACTGGAACCAGCCTCTGTACTGGTCTGCGCCCTCGAGATAGAGGTCAACGGGAACGTCAAAGCCTCTTTCCTTCATAACAGCGGTATGGGTAACGCCGCTGTCGAACCATACATCGAAAATATTTGTCTCTTTTACAAATTCGCCGCAGCCGCATTCGCACTTGACGGACGCGGGGATAAAGTCCTTCGGTTCCTTGATGAACCAGGAATCGGAGCCTTCGGCGCGGAACATATCGGAAATTGCCTTGATGGTCTCATCGGTAACAACGGGCTTGCCGCAGTCCTTGCAGTATACAACGGGAATGGGTACGCCCCATGTTCTCTGACGGGAGATACACCAGTCGCTGCGGTCGCTGACCATGCCCTTTATTCTGTCCTCGCCCCATTCGGGTATCCACTGAACGTCTTCGATCGCCTTGATAGCATCGTCCTTGAAGTCCTTGACGGAACAGAACCACTGCTCGGTGGCTCTGAAAAGCACGGGATTTTTACATCTCCAGCAGTGAGGATACTGGTGGACGATCTTTTCAAGTGCGAAAAGTGCGCCGGATTCCTCAAGGTCCTTGGCGATCACCTTATTTGCCTCGTCGGTCTTGAGGCCCTTGTATTTGCCCGCTTCTTCGGTGAGAACGCCCTTGGAGTCAACGGGCACGGTTATGCCGATCTCGGGGTACTTCTTGCAGACCTCGAAGTCGTCAACGCCGAAGCCGGGTGCGGTATGAACGCAGCCTGTACCGCTTTCGAGAGTAACGTGGTCGCCTACAATAACCATGGATTCTCTGCCCATAAAGGGGTGCCGGGTCTTCATATACTCAAGCTCGCTTCCCTTGAAGCAGCCCTCTGTCGTATAATCCTCAACGCCCTTTGCCTTCATTGCAATGGGTGCAAGCTCGGCAGCCATGATATAGTTCTCGCCGCCTGCCTTTACAACGGTGTACTCATACTCGGGGCCTACGCAGATCGCAAGGTTTCCGGGAAGGGTCCATGTGGTCGTTGTCCAGATTACGAAATAGGTCTTGTCAAGGTCAAGTCCCATGGCGGTGAACTTGCCCTTATCGTCTGTTACCTTGAATTTTACATAGATAGAGTGGCAGGGGTCGTTTGCGTACTCGATCTCTGCCTCGGCAAGGGCAGTCTGACAGTCGGGGCACCAATAAACGGGCTTCAGGCCCTTATAGATATAGTTCTTTCTGAACATCTCGCCGAATATCTCCACCTGTCTTGCCTCAAATTCGGGCTTGAGGGTGAGGTAGGGGTCGTCAAAATCGCCCCAAACGCCCAGTCTCTTGAACTGTGACATCTGGTTTGCTACCTGGGAATGGGCATACTCATTGCACTTTTTTCTCAGCTCAACGGGAGGAACAGCGCCGTTTTCAACGCCCATCTGCTTGAGAACTTTAAGCTCGATGGGAAGTCCGTGGGTGTCCCAGCCGGGAATATAAGGAGAGCAGCAGCCGCTCATATTCTTCTGCTTGACGATGATATCCTTGAGCACCTTATTGAGAGCGGTACCCATATGGATATCGCCGTTGGCGTAGGGAGGTCCGTCATGAAGAACATATTTGGGAAGTGACTTGTTCTTCTCGATCATCTTGTAATACATTCTTCCGCTTTCCCATTCTTTTATCATATCAGGCTCTTTCTGAGGGAGATTTCCTCTCATAGAGAAATCGGTTTTGGGAAGATTCAGGGTGGTATTGTAATCCTGTGCCATTTTAACTTACTCTCCTTAAATGGAATAAAATTTACTGCATTGAAGCGGTGTCGATAACTCTTGTTGCCGTCATATCCTCGGGGTCGGGGTCGGGAACGGGTGTGTGTACCTCCTCCGCAGGCTCCTCTCTTTCCTCGGTATCTGACTCGGGGAGCGAGGTGATAAGCTCAAGGTGGGACTTGTACATACTGAGGAGATTGGACTTGAACTCGGTCACTGCTGTCTGCATTCTCTCGAGAGTTTCCTGCTCTCTCTGGGCTCTTACGGCGGTGGAGCCGATTATCTCGTCGGCCTTCACATTTGCGGCGGAAATTATCTGCTCCGCCTTCTGCTGAGCCTCGGAAATGATGGCGTCGGCTTTTCCTCTTGCCTCCTCCATTACGGCTCTTGCCTGCTTCTGAGCGCCGATCATTGCGTCCTTGAGGGCTTCCTCATCGGCTTTGTAGCGGCGTATGCTCTCCACAAGCACTTCTATCTTCTTTTCGGTGTCCTCTTTTTCCTTGGTCATTTTGCTTATCTGGTCGGCGATCTGATTTAAAAATTCGTCGACCTCCTCGGGCTTATAACCGGGCTTTGCCTGTTCAAAACGCTTGGTGTTTATCTCCATTGCTGTGATCATTGATATAATCATCCTTTCTCGAGAGCTTTGTGCTTTCCGCAGGCATTGTCCTATCCCCGGACCCGCTGCGGACAGGTGCGGAAACTTGATCTTCAGATGTATTTTTTTATTGTGATATGCAGCCTGTCCTTTTTGGTGGTGCCGCCTATTTCCGAAAGGATAAATCTGCCCGAACCTCTCACCGACAGAATGCTTCCCTCCGCTACATTTTCGGATACGCTTTCCGTAATCCCGTGATTTACCGAAACCGAACCCGAACGAATAAGCGCTGCCGCCTTTTCACGGCTGACTCTCAAAGCTGCGGATATAACGCAGTCAAGGCGCAGTGATGCCACTGTGGCGGTAATTTCGCTGAATTTATCCTCTCTTGACAGTGCTTCACCATCTGCATAGCGGGTCTTTACTCCCACTCTGCCGATCTTTGTGATGTTATACACAGCCATTTCAGCCGCCGCAGGGCTCAGTACCGCATAGGCACCGCTGTCGTCGCAGAGGATATCTCCCGTCTGACTGCGGTTTATCCCCAGCGCCATAAGGCTGCCCAGATAATCCCGATGGGTCAGGGAAGCGGCTCCCCTGCTGTCAAAGCGCACTGTCCGAAGGGGAAAAGCTTCGTGCTCAGGCTGCATATACTCCGGATAAATGCAGAGTATACACCGCATTGCACCCTCATATCCGCCGAAAAGCTCGTATCCCTCTGCGCACATATAGGAAAGAAATTTTTCTGCCAGAGCCAGTTCTCCCTCGCTCAGAAATCCCGAAAATCCCGGAGCAAAGCTCCTTTCGCAGATGGAAAGCATATCCCCGATACGGGAAACAAGCAGCTTTTCCTCCCCGTCAAGCCTGTTTGCGGCAATGAAGGAATTTTTGTCACGCCCCATAGCTTACATCAAATTCTCCTGTGAGATCAGAGTAATACTCCGTTGCTTTCGAGCTCTGCCGAAAGCTCATCTCCCTGAAACCCAACGTTGTAGGGGGTGATGATGAAGGTGTTGTTTGCAACGGGCTTTATGCTTCCGCCGTTTGCATATGCAACTCCGCCTAAGAAGTCGATTATTCTTCTTGTAACATCGGGTGTGGTGGCTTCGAGGTTAAGAACAACGGTCTTTTTGTTGTTAAGGTGATTTGCTATCTCCTTGGTATCGGAAAATTTCTCGGGCTTTACAAGAATTACCTGGAGCTGTGCAGTTACCTGGATATTCACCCTGTTGTTGTCGGGGGAAGGCATTCCCTGATTTCTGGGCATACCGTAGCCGCCCTCATTCTGAGGAACAGAATTGTTCTGAGGGAAGCCATCATCATATCCTCCCTCGTCTACATCGTAACCATCGGGGTCGTTATCAAACCCCAGCACAGACTTGATATTGTCAAATAATCCCATTTTTTATTTCTTCCTTTCTCTGATTTATCTATTAAAAAATTTTAAACGCTGTAATTTCGCGCTCCGAAAAGCGCGCTGCCCAGCCTTACCATTCCCGTGCCGAATTTCACGGCTTCCGTATAGTCGGCGGACATTCCCATTGAAAGCAGTGTTATTGCCGAATTTTTCGGCGGCGACGCTTTCAGATCCTCGAAAAGCCGCTGCATTTTTTCAAAATAAACGCAGCTGTCCGTGGGTGGCGGAATGGTCATAAGTCCGCAGACCCTGACCCCAGGAAGCTCGGATATCTGGGATATCCCATCGTAAAGCGCTTCGGGAGAAAAGCCGCTTTTTGAAGCCTCTCCGCCTATATTCACCTCGCAGAGTATGTCCATGACCCTGCCCTGTTTCACAGCTCTTGCGGATATCTCCTTTGCAAGCTCGGTGCTGTCAACGGACTGTATCATTGTCACACTGTCGATGATATATTTTACTTTATTGCTTTGCAGATGTCCGATGAAGTTTATCTCGGCATTTTCTGCGTATTGTTCCTTTTTGCTCAGATACTCCTGAACTCTGTTCTCGCCCAGAAGCTCAAAGCCCTGTGAAACTGCGAAATTTACTCTTTCGGCGGAAACAGTCTTGGTGACTGCCATTATTCTGATGTCGTCACTCTCTCTGCCCGCTCTGACCTTTGCTTCCTCCATATTAAAGCGTATCCGCTTTATATTTTCGGAAATATCCTCAAAATCGTTATTCAAAGTGAATTTCCCCCTCTGAATTGTTTTCGGATAATGACTGCTCTGCTGCGGTCTCCTCTGAAGAGGAAGTCTCCTCGGAAACGCTTTCCGCGGAAGGCTCCGTTTCTTCGGAAACCGTTTCGGAGGGCTCTGTTTCGGAGATCACTTCATCGGTATAAACAGGTATCTCCTCCTCGGGCTCTTCCTTGGTGACTATTTCGTCGGAATTAGCCATATATGCCGCTGTATCGACGCCCTCGATAATTATGTCGTCATAAACGCAGACATATTCCTCGTTGGAGGTGAGCCTTGAAAGCAGATAATCCTCGCTCTCGAAGATGGGATCCACCTTTTTGAAAAGCACTCTCTGTCCCCAGAGGACATAGCAGCCCTTTTCATTGTTTTTGTTGAAGCGCAGCGCCTCCCTGGGCACCTTTATCCCCTCAAAGTCATTCAAGGTCATCTCGACCCTCTCCACTCTTTTGCGGACAAGGTCAAAGGTCATCTCATCGCAGCGGAGGATAAGCGTCCATTCGGTTGGGTCTTCGGTGGGCTCAAGAGACTCGATGGTGGCTGTTACCGTATCGGGAGTGGAGGCAAAGCTCAGCTTTACCGTATCTCCCGGATTGTAAACGCTGTCGGAATTGTCGATAATTCCCGCTATCTTCCAGTTATAGCCTCTTACAAGCTTGCCTATCTCGTTCTTGTTCCTGTTCGCCCCGGCAGAGCTTTCATTTGCGATAACGTCCTTGATGGTCTCGGCAGTAAGCTCGCCGCTCTTTTCCATTGTGAGAACGCTTTCGTATCCGTCTGTGGTGCTGACAAAATAGCCCGAGTCGGGAGATACTATCTCCGACTTGCTGCTTTTGCGCATTTTCACAAGCTCGTCTATCTGACCGTTAAGCTCGGCGATACGGTCGTCATAGCCGTCCTCCTGCTTTACGGATATCTGATAGATGCTCATAAGGGTGAGCAGGTCGTCCCGCTGGCTCTTTATATCGGAGATGTCCTTCTTTGCAAGCCGTGTTGCCACTGCCTGATACCGCTGACTGATAAGGCTCGAGATGAATGAGGGGTCGGCGGTAAGCACCGTTCCCGGGTTCTGAGCGGCTTTTAAAAGGTCTATCTCGTCGGAAAGCTCCTGTATCTTCCTGTTTATCTCAATGTCATTCTCGCTGCCGTAAACGTATGCCACCACAGAGCCGTTGGCGACCTTGCTTCCGTCGGAGATGGGATAGCTCAGAACGCCTGTGTAGCTCTTCCTGATAACGGATTCGTCACGGATATAAACTCCTCTGAACGAGACCTTGTCCGCTGAGGAATAGATGACCGCAGTCTGGGTCTTGTATTCCTCGGTAACGCTTGTGTAAACGCTGTTGAACACCGAGCACAGGATAAGCCCCGCCAGCAGAACGAACAGGACTTTCATTATGCCGTTTTCCATCGCCGTTCATTCCTTTCGGAGGATACTCACTTTTCGGCGGTATCCTTGTCCTGCTCCGCGTCGAGTATGGAAATTGGTCTTGCGGGAACTATTGTGGATATTGCGTGCTTGTAAACAAGCTCCTGCTTGCCGTCGGCATCGATGATGACCGCATAGCTGTCGAAGCCCTTTACAACTCCCTTGAACTGGAAGCCGTTGGTCAGGATACAGGTAATGGGTATCCTTTCCTTTCTCGCCTGATTAAGGAACACGTCCTGAAGATTAAGCGCTTTATTCATCTGATATCATCCTTTCGGTTTTTTATCTATCTATTTTCGGTTCTTCAAGTAATGAATGACCTGACACAGAGCATACTGCTCCATATTCTTTTTAATTATATCACATAATTTTTGATTTGGCTACTATATTCAAGCAATTTGATATAATTCCGTCAAATTGTTCACTATTTGCCGTATCTGTCCACGTAATTCGTACATCTCGACGAAACCATGTGAGCTGTCTCTTGGCATAATGCCTTGTTTCCTGCTTGATTTTGTCGGCTGCCTCCTCTAAGGAGCACTCTCCCTCAAAGTAGGGTATCATCTCCTTGAAGCCGATGGCATTGAAGGCGGTTCGGAGCCTGTATTTTTCGTAAACGGCTCTTACCTCCGCTTCAAGTCCGGCCTCAAGCATCTTATCAACGCGCCTGTCTATCCTGTTGTAAAGCACCTGCCTGTCAAAGCAGGTAAGACCTATCATGCAAGGCTCATAGGGAGACTCGTTCTTTCGGCTCTCCTCCCTGTTTTCGCTGCCCGTCCGTCCCGACAGGAGACACATTTCGATGGCTCTTATGACCCTTATCACATTGTTCGGGTGTATTCTGTCCGCGGCTTCGGGGTCAAGGCTGCGGAGCTTTTCGTGCATATGCTCCTTGCCCATTTCCAAAGCTTCCGCCTCAAGCTCCTTTCTCAGGCTGTCATCGGAAACAATGTGGTCAAAGGAGATATTGTCGATAAGAGAATTGATGTAAAGTCCCGTTCCTCCGACTATTATTGGCAGCTTTCCGCGGCTGCGGATATCCGAAATGCACTCCCTTGCCATTTTAACATAATCCGCTACGGAGAAGGGCTCATCGGGTTCGAGGAAATCCATAAGATGGTGAGGAACGCCCCGCATTTCCTCGGGAGAGGGCTTTGCGGTGGATATGGCAAGCCCCTTGTATATCTGCATAGAGTCGGCTGAGACCACCTCTCCCCCAAGTCTCAGGGCAAGCTCAACGCCTACTGCGGTCTTGCCCGAAGCGGTGGGACCGCAGACCACGATAACGGGTATTTTTTCAGAATTGCTTACCATTACACTATCCTCCGGAACTGCTTTTCAAGCTCTTTCTTTGTGAGCTTGAACATTACGGGTCTGCCGTGGGGACAATACCTTATCCTTTCGTCGGAAAGTATCTTTGATACAAGATATTTCAGCTCCTCTGCATCGGTTTTGTCATTGGCTCTTATGGCTCCGTGGCAGGCGATGGTGTGGTACATATCGTCAAGTATCTCAGGCAGAGGGTCATGCCTGTGAGCCGCAAAATTCTGCGCAAGCTCGCTTACCGTCTCCCCCGCGTCCCTTTTGTCAAGCACTGTGGGTATGCCCTTTATAATGACCCTCGGAGCCTTGTCCGCTTCGATGTCAAAGCCCAGGTCGGCGCATACGCGAAGATTTTTCACCAGCGCATCATACTCGCCGTAATCAAGGGTAAGCTCCTCGGGAACAAGGAGCAGCTGAGCCGTTAAATGCTCCCTGCCGCTTCTGAGATCTTCAAACCGTATCCTTTCGTGAGCAGCGTGCTTGTCAACGATGAGGATACCGTCCTCAACCTCGGCAATGGCGTAATTCCTGAAGGCTTCGCCGATAATGCGGAAGAATATCTCTTTCTGCGGCTCTTCCTTTTCCGCAGGCATTTCGGGCTCATTATGCTCCTTGAAGGCGTTATTGTCAATGTATTTGAACTCCTGCTTAACAGGCTCGGCTTTCAGATTTTCTATAGCTTCATCATCGGCGGTATTTCCGTAGCCGCTTTGAAGATGCTGGGAAATATCCCGGGTCTCGGGCTTTGGGGGAGACTTCGGCTCGATGGCGGGCGGCGTTTCGGGAGATGAATGTATCTCCGTATTCTTAGCCCCTGCCCAGGCTGCCTCCGCAGCGGCAACTGCCATTTCCATCTGCTCGGCAGCGGTTTTTCCCGATTTATTTTCAAAATCTCTGGGAATTTCCTCCACACGAATTTTATGCTCATAGCTCTCGCCGTTTTTCACCGCTCTTATGTCCGAAAGCCGCTCGGACTGGTCCTTGTCGGTGCAGGAAACGGGTATGACCTTCGCGGTGAATTTCGATCTTGATGTCTCGGGAAGCTCGGTCTGAACGGGCTTCGGCGGGTCTTTGAACATGGGCGCGGCATAATCCGCCTCTGTTTTCGGCTTTCGCTCAAGGTTCAGCTCAACAGGCTTGGAGTCCTGCAAAACAGCGTTTTTCACCGCAAAATAAAGTGCGTCATAGATAAGCTTGTCATCGGAAAATCTGACCTCTGTTTTGGCGGGGTGAACGTTCACATCCACCGTCTGGGGCGGTATATCCATAAAAATAACGCAGGCAGGGAATTTTCCCTCCATAATGCAGTTTCTGTAGGCTTCTTCCAATGCGCTCATACAGGTGAGGGATTTAACGTATCTGCCGTTTATGAAAAAATGCTGCATGGAGCGGTTTTTCCGTCCCCACAGGGGCTTTACCGTATATCCCGAAACGGATATGCCCCCCAGTCTGTAGTCAACGGGCAGCATTGATGCCGCAAATTCCTTTCCGAAAACCGAATACACGGCAGAGTAAAGCCTGTTGTCTCCGGGAGTGAAAAGTTCCTGACGGTTATTACGGATAAATCGGAAGGATATTTCGGGGTGGGAAACAGATATCTTGCTGACGATAGAAGCAATGGCGTTGCCCTCGTATTTGTCCTGCTTCAAGAACTTGAGACGGGCGGGGACGTTGTAGAAAATATCCCTTATTATAATAGTAGTGCCGTCGGGGCAGCCCGAGCGCTCTATAAGCTTTTCCTCGGTGCCCTCGATGATGTAGTGGGTGCCGTATTCCTCGTCCTT
>NZ_JBJERV010000064.1:0-7942 GCF_051882455.1 Huintestinicola sp.
TGAACATACCTGCGATCATTACGGACTCGGCAGTCTGCTCGTTGAGAGGTGCGCCTGTCTCGGGGTCAACCTCCTTGGCAATGTTGCTTGCGGTGTTCTGGAAGCTCTCGCCGGGAACACGGGAGAAGCAGTTCAGGTTAAGGCAGTCGTTCCAGTCAGCACGTCCGATAAGGGGCAGACCGTGAGGACCCTTGTTGTTTACAACGTGATAGAAGCTTCTCTTCAGGTGGTCAAGCAGGGGCTGTGCAAGAGCGGGGTCGTTCTTGTAATCAACCATTTCGTTAAGTATGCCGTAGTCGCCTGTCTCCTTGATGTATGCGGCTGTGGAAAGTATCATCCACAGAGGGTCGTCGTTGAAGTTTGTGCCTGCGGCGTCATTGCCCTTCTTGGTAAGGGGCTGGTACTGATGATAGTTTCCGCCGTCCTCAAGCTGGGTTGCGGCAATATCCAGAATTCTCTCTCTTGCTCTCTCGGGGATCTGGTGAACAAAGCCGAGGATATCCTGGTTGGAGTCACGGAAGCCCATGCCTCTTCCGATACCGCTCTCAAAGTAAGATGCGGAACGGGAAAGGTTGAATGTAACCATACACTGATACTGATTCCAGATATTTACCTGTCTGTTGAGCTTCTCGTCGGGAGAAGAGATGGTGTACTTAGCAAGGAGATCGTCCCATGTCTTCTTGAGTTCATCAAGAGCGGCGTCAGCCTTCTCGGCTGTGTCGAACTTCTTCATCATCTCGTAAGCTCTTGACTTGTTCATTGAGCCGTCAGCGTTGAACTTCTCGGGATAGGGATTTTCAACGTAGCCCAGAACATAAACGAGAGTCTTTGTCTCGCCTGCCTCGAGAGTGATGTTCTTGAAGTGGGAAGCAACGGGAGACCAGCCGTCAGCAACGGAGTTCCTGGGCTCGCCTGCGAAAACGGTCTCGGGGTTTGCAAAATCGTTGTAAATGCTGCCCATAAAGGTCTCGCGGTCGGTATCATAGCCGTCGATAGGCTCATTTACGGTATAGAAAGCAAAGTGGTTTCTTCTTTCCTTGTACTCGGTCTTGTGGTAGATGGTGCTGCCCTCCAGCTCGACCTCGCCCGTGTTGAAGTTTCTCTGGAAGTTAGCGGAGTCGTCCTGAGCGTCCCAGAGGCACCACTCAACGAAGGAGAAGAGCTTGAAGGACTTCTTTTCACTGCTCTCGTTCTTGAGGACCACCTTCTGAACCTCGCCTGTGAAGTTCTGGGGAACGAAGAATGTTACCTCGGCGGAGAGACCGTTCTTCTTGCCCTTGATGATGGTGTAGCCCATACCGTGGCGGCAAACGTACTCGTCAAGCTCGGTCTTTACGGGAGACCAGCCGGGATTCCACACGGTGCCGTTGTCGTTTATGTAGAAATAGCGTCCGCCTGCGTCAGCGGGAACGTTGTTGTAGCGGTAACGGGTAATTCTTGCAAGACGTGCATCCTTATAGAAGCTGTAGCCGCCTGCGGTGTTGGAGATAAGGCTGAAAAAGTCCTGTGTTCCGAGATAGTTTATCCAGGGATAAGGGGTCTTGGGAGAAGTAATGACATACTCCTTGTTAGCGTCATCAAAGAAACCGAATTTCATTGAACATACCTCATTTTCATAATTTTTGAAGCCCACCCTTTTTCGGGGTGTATTATGCCTTTTTCGCCGTCTGAAAGCTTTCTCTCCGATAGATCTCCTATGTTTCCGGCGGCGATATGCATATTGCTTTATTTATTTTACCATATTAAACGTTTTAATTCAACTGTAATGTGTCATTTGTGCATAACAAATTATTTAAACGTTTTTTGTGCATTTGGTACAAAATGCAATTTTCCATTTTTTTCTTGACATTTTCAGATGGATATGTGTTTACTGTTTGGTAAGCCTATAAACAGCTATGCCGCCGTACCCGAAGGCTTTGACGGGTACGGCGGCATTTTTTATGATATTATTCTCTCTCCCTGAAATATTTCTTAAACGACACCACCGCCAGAACAATAGCCAGCGCCGCCGCAAGATAATCCGTCACAGGCTGGGCAAATGCAAGAGAACGAGCCGTTCCGAAAACTGCGTTAACGGTAAACAGCACAGGCATAAAAAGCAGTCCCTGACGGCTTATGGAAAGGATAAGGGAAGGCACAGCCGCTCCCATTGCCTGAATGGTGTTTATCATAACGAAAAGCACGCCTAAAATAGGACCCGAGATGATGTAGATACGGGCAAACTGTATCCCGAAATCGTATGCGCTGGGCTCCTCCAGGAATGCGTTTACCATAGGTCCCGCAAATGCGTAGCATATGACCGTCATAACCACGCTGAGAGAGACCGCGAATATAAGGGAAAATTTCAGTATGCTCTTGAAGCGTTTCCTGTTTCCCGCACCGAAATTATAGCCGAGCAGTGGCTGTATGCCCGTTCCCAGACCGATAAGGAGCATTACGGCTATCATATTCACCTTCATCGCCACGCCCAGACCTGCCACAGCCATATCCCCGTGATTTGTCATAAGGTTGTTTATGACAACATTCGAGATGCTCATAAGCATACTGTTGAGGGACGCAGGAACGCCGATGGCAAGCACTCCCGACGCTATCCCCTCCCCTGCCCTGTAGAGCTTCGGGTCAATGGTGAGCATTGATCTTCCGCTTACAAAGTGGAAGATGTAAAACAATGCGCTGAGCATATTTCCTATGGTGGTGGCAGCCGCCGCTCCGCCCACATTCATATGAAATCCAAGTATCATAACGGGGTCAAGGATTATATTGGCAAGATTTCCGATGATCATTCCCGCCATAGCCGTGCCTGCCTTGCCCTCCGCGCGGATAATGGAGCTGAACGCATTGCCGATAACAAGAAAGGGTATGCCGTAGGAAACTATTTTAAGGTACTCCACCACGTAATCAAAGGTGTCGGAGCTGGCACCAACGATCCTTGCCACAGGCTCCGCCGCAAGGTTTATAAGGAGCATTCCGAAAACTCCCGCAGCCGCTGCTGTCCAGAAGCAGAAGGAGCAGGCGTGCATAGCCTTTTCCTTTTTGCCCTCGCCTAAAAGCCTTGAGATAAGGGACGTTCCGCCGATGCCGAAGAGCATTCCCACCGCCATAAAAAGCAGGAACGCAGGTGTGGCAAGGGAAACTGCCGCAACCATATAGGCATTTTTCGTCTGACCGATGAAAAAGGTGTCCGCAAGATTATAGACAAGCACCATAAGCATACTGATTATGGAAGGGATAACATTCACAAGCACCGCCTTGGGAACGGGTGCATTTTCAAAAACATCTGCCGCTTTGCTGTTCAAAGTGATAACCTCCGAAATTTATAGTCATATAAAATTTATTATATCACAGTCTCATTAAGTCAATATTGCTTTTTTATATCCCGCATATTAACAGAACACATTTCTGCCGAATACCAAAGCTTATTTTTGGAGATAATATTATAATCGGATTAAAAACTGACCCTGCGGTGACAGTTAAATGAAAATTAGGTTAAATCCATTGACGGAAAAACGGGAATATGCTACAATAAAGCAAGAGAAAAATTTACCTGTCAACTTTATTTAAGGATGGAATAAGGATTATGAGCATTGATCCATATCAGGTGCTGGGTATCCCCTACAATGCGGACGAGGACGAGATAAAGAAGAAATACCGCAGCCTTGTGAAGCAGTATCACCCCGACCTGCACCCCAACGACCCCGAAGCGGCACGGAAGATGAGCGAGATAAACGAAGCCTACGAAATGATAAAATCGGGGCAGGCGGACGCATACAAGGGCGGGCAGTCGTATTCGGGCGGTCAGTCCTACTCATCGGGCGGCACCACATATACCTATCAGTACGGCGATATGGACGATTTTCTGAATTCGTTCTTCGGAGCCTTCGGCTTCGGCACGGCGGCTTCACAGATGAACGAGGGCGAGATATACGAAAAGGTGAGCCGATATATTGCGGAGGGCAACCTTTCCGCCGCCGCTTCCCTTCTGAACAGGGTAGTTATGAGGGGCGGAAAATGGCACTACTACGCCGCACAGGTATGCAGTGCCTCGGGCGAATATGCGGACGCTGTGCGCTATGCCGATGAAGCAAGGCGCTCAGACCCCTCCGACCCCGATTATGCGGAGCTTTCCGCCGAGTATCACAGGCGGTATGACAAGGCTCTCAGGCGCAGAAGGATACTTCCGAACATTCTTTCGGCGGTCACAATACTGCTTGTGCTTACATTTATTGTAAGAATGGTGATAGGCTTTTTCGGATTTCTGTTTTTAATTTGATATTATCTGAACCGAGGTCTTTTTTATGGAAAAATTCAGGAACAAATTCATTGCCTTTATGTTCGGAAGGAACGGCCCCGACAGGCTGTACAGAGCGTCTGTGGCAGTTTTTATGGTGCTTGCAGTCATAAATATTTTTGCACATTCGGTCATTCTCGGCGTGCTGAGCTGGGCGCTTTTTATATGGACGATGTTCCGCTGCTTTTCAAAGAACGTTTATAAGCGTGGTCTTGAAAACCGTGCGTATCTGCGGCTTGAGGAAAAGGTCATCAAAAAATTCGGTATGACAAAGACTATGCTTACCGACAAGGAGCACTGCTATAAAAAATGCAGGCGCTGCAAGGCATATCTGAGGCTCCCCAGAAAATCGGGGACCCATACTGCCGTATGCCCCAAATGCGGCGAAAAAATCACGGTAAAGATCAGGTGAACCTTTAAATGCTTACAACAATAATCGTCTGCCTCCTTGCAGGTCTGGGAGCAGGTCTGGGAACGGGCTTTGCGGGAATGAGCGCTGCGGCGGTCATTACCCCCATGCTGGTCACATTCCTCGATATCCCCGCCTATGAGGCAGTGGGCGTGGCTCTGGCTTCGGACGTGCTTGCAAGCGCAGTCTCGGCGTACACCTACGGCAAGAACAAAAATCTTGACATAAGAAACGGCAGTATTATGATGGCAGCTGTCCTTGTGTTCACTATGGTGGGAAGCTATGTCGCAAAGCTTGTTCCGAACAGGACAATGGGCAGCTTTTCGGTGTTTATGACCTTCCTTCTGGGAATTAAATTCATCGTAAAGCCCGTTATGACAACAAAAGAGACCATGAACAATGTTTCGGGAAAAAAGCGCGTGATACAGTCCATTGTCTGCGGAAGTATGATAGGCTTTATCTGCGGATTTATCGGCGCAGGCGGCGGAATGATGATGCTTCTTATCCTCACGAGCGTGCTTGGCTACGAGCTTAAAACGGCTGTAGGCACCAGCGTTTTTATAATGGCATTCACCGCCTTTACGGGGGCTGTCTCCCACATTGTCATCGGCGGTATGCCCGATATGACGGTGCTTGTCCTCTGCGTTGTGTTCACGCTAATTTGGGCACGTATCGCCGCAAAATTTGCTAACAAGGCTTCTCCCGAGGTACTCAACCGTGTTACGGGCGTGGTGCTGACGGTGCTGGGACTGGCAATAATGGCTGTGAATATTTTTATAAAATGATATTGGCTCTCTCCCATAAGGGGGAGAGCTTTTTGTGTATATAAGACAAATAATGCGTGACCGAATTATACAAATTTACAAATTTGAAATACACATGAAAAATTTTCCTTTTGAGAATTGTATATCATACAGAACGTTCAAATACATCACAGAAAGGAAAATGCACTATGAAAAAGAAGCTATCGGCAATACTTGCAGCGGCAATGGCACTGAGCTGTGCGGCATCATTCCCCGCAGAAGCCCGTTCGCAGATCGACACAAGCGACCTCCCCACCCTTTTCTCAAGCAAAGAGGACGAAAGCGCGATTTTAAAATTCAAGAAGTCCAAGCCCAAGCTCACCGCAGACAGCAGAGAGTATAACTACTATTCCTCCGTGGAGAGCCGCACCCTGAGATGGGAGCCTGTGGACAATGCGCTTCTCTACTACGTTTACGCAAAGCCCTCAAACAAGAAAAGCTATGAGAAGATAGGCGCCACCTATGACACCGAGTTTTTCACCACCTATTCCGTGACCACCTCATACTGTATCAGAGCCGTTTCCTATGACGATACCGACAAAAAGATAATCAGCAGAACGTCTAACAAAATAACTCTCAAATACCGCGCAAACCGCCCCGTTCCCTACGATGGAGTTGACTGCGGAGAGGGAGTCGATTATGATTACGAGGAGGAAGTGATCGAGGAAGCCGAATATGACCTTGCATACGAGCCCGCAGAGGCTCCTGCCGCAAGCTCATCATCGATGAAGGGCGGGTATTATCCGACTACCGAATACAACACAGAGGAGTATTCCCACTCCGATGAAAGCGGCTTCAAAAAAGCTTCCACCGACCCCGTTTCCACCTTCGCCGCAGACGTGGACACCGCCTCCTATGCAAATATCCGCAGGCTCATAAACGACGGCAGCGATATTCCGGAGGACGCTGTGCGCATTGAAGAGATGATAAATTACTTCGATTACGACTACGGCTCTGACAAAAGATATACTCAGAAGCTTGACACATTTTCCGTTTATTCCGAAATAGCCGACTGCCCCTGGAATGAGGACGCAAAGCTATTGCAGCTGGGTATCGAGGCTTATGCTCCCGAAACTATCCCCGACTCAAATCTTGTATTTCTTGTGGACGTAAGCGGCTCTATGGACAACGCGGATAAGCTGCCCCTGGTGAAGGAGTCCATTGAAATGCTCACAAAAAATATGAGCGAAAATGATACCATATCCATCGTCACCTATTCGGGAGAGGAAAGAACTGTGCTTGCAGGCGCAAAGGGCAGCTGCATAAACGCTGTTACCGACCTTGCCTCTTGTATGGAAGCAAGCGGCTGCACCAACGGCGAAAGTGGCATAAATGCGGCTTATGAGATAGCCGAGAAATACTTTATCGAGGGCGGCAACAACCGCATTATCCTCTGCACCGACGGCGACCTTAACGTGGGCATTTCCGACGAGGGCGAGCTTAAAAAGCTTATTGAGAAAAAGCGCGAGAGCGGCGTATTCTTCACTGTTTTAGGCTACGGCAAGGGAAACATCAAGGACAACAAAATGGAAACTCTTGCAGACAACGGAAACGGCAGCTATCATTACATCGACTGCTCCGACGAGGCTGCAAAGGTGCTTATTGAGGAGCGCACCGAAAATATCATCACCGCCGCGAAGGACGTTAAAATTCAGACTGAGTTCAATCCCGAAAAGGTAAAGTCCTATCGTCTCATCGGTTATGATAACAGGCGGCTGGGCAACGAGGATTTTGACAATGATACAAAGGACGGCGGCGAAGTGGGCGCAGGTCAGAGCGTGACGGTGCTTTACGAAATAATTCCTGCGGATACGGACTCCAAGAGCAGCCTTAAATATCAGAAATCCACAGGCTCAAATGAATGGTGTACCGTAAAGATACGCTGCAAGGAGCCCGACAGCAGCAAATCAAAGCTTGTTTCCGCCTCGGTTGACGACAGCTTTATGCACAAAACTCCAAGCAGCAGAATGAAGCTCGCAGGTGCTGCAGCCATGTTCGGAATGTACCTCAAGAACAGCGAATACATGGGCAGCTCAGACCCCTACAGCGCAAGGGAGCTTTTAAAAGGCTCAGCAAGTACCGACGCACAGAACCTCAGTATGCTTATTGAATACTATATACAGCAATATTTTGAAACCGGATCCGAGCTTGACTGATAAATAGATCGGAGCCGCTGCGATATACAGCGGCTCCGAAAAAAAATAAAAAAATAAAGCCCCGAGAAAATCGGAGCTTTAATTCTGGAGGCGCCACCCGGATTCGGACCGGGGGTCAGGGAGTTGCAGTCCCTTGCCTTACCACTTGGCTATAGCGCCTTTGATATTTTTCTCTGCAAATAAGAGAAGCGCATATTTTCGCTGCTGCAAAAATAACAAGAAGAGCAGAGAAAAAAATGGAGCGGATTACGAGGCTCGAACTCGCTACCTCCACCTTGGCAAGGTG
>NZ_JBJERV010000065.1:0-33472 GCF_051882455.1 Huintestinicola sp.
GAATTCTTTGTGGATGACGGTTACACAGGCACGAATTTCGACCGCCCCGATTTTCTGAGAATGATCGGATATATCGAAGCAGGAAAAATTGGTGCTGTAATTGTAAAAGACTTGTCCCGTCTTGGGCGTGAATATCTACAGACAGGTTATTACACCGAAATATATTTTCCGCAGAAGGATATTCGCTTTATTGCCGTAAATGACAATGTGGATTCAGATACGGGAGATAACGATTTTGCTCCCTTCAAAAATATCGTCAATGAGTGGTATGCCAAGGACATCAGCAAGAAGGTAAAGTCAGCATTCAGGACAATGGCGGCTAACGGCGGATATACTCTCGGACCCGCTCCTTATGGTTACAGCAGAGTTGAACTGAAATCCAATAAGCTGATACCGAATGAATGTGCCGATAACGTCAGGATGATGTTCCGGCTTGCACTTGAAGGCAAAAGCTGTCATATGATAGCGACACATCTCAAAAAAATGCAGGTGCTTACGCCCCGTTCCTATAATCATTCCGATGAGATAGGAAGCGAATCATTTACGAAATATCCTTATGACTGGGATACAGGCAGCGTTTATCATATACTGACAAATCCCGTTTACACAGGAAAAATTGTATGCCTGAGATATGGTGTCAAGTCATTCAAGGATAAGCGTATCATTAAGCATGATTCCGAGGATTGGGTCATCACAGAAAATGCACATGAGGCTCTTGTTAGCGAAGAGGATTTTCAGACTGTTCAGCAGCGTGTATCCGTTAAGCGTGATTCCATAACTTCAAATGCCGATAATATTTTCAGAGGTCTTGTTTATTGTCCCGACTGCGGGAAAAGGCATGGTTTTGCATCTACGAAAAAGAGAAGAACATCTATCGGAACATACAGATGTCAGACAGCTATCCGTCATGGTTTGTCAGCCTGCTCGGGTCATAACATTCAGTTTGAGCAGCTTTACACAATTGTACTTGATGATATAAAGCGTCATGCTTCGTTGGCAGCGGAAAATACTGATGAGTACATAAAATGTCTGACAGATACTTACAACAATTTAAGGAACGGTGAGTCTGCCTCCTTACGAAATGAGCTTTCAAAGTCCAAAAAGCGTATATCCGAACTTGAGATACTTATACAGAAATTGTATGAGGACAAGGTGTTCGGAGTTGTTTCCGAAGAAACATACAAATCCCTTTCGGCAAATATGGAAAAGGAACTGTCAACGCTTCGTGAAAAGGTCAAAAGTATTTCCGTTGCTATGGAGAATCAGGAGATCAATCACAGAAATGCTGTTGATTTTGCCGATCTTGTTAAGAGCTATGTGGATATTCGGGAGCTTACTTTTGATCTCCTTCATACGCTGATTGAAAAGATATATGTATATGAGAAGGAGCTTGTTGACGGTGAGAAAAGGGTAAAGATCGAGATATTCTACAGATTTATCGGAAATGCCTCTGTTTCCGGGGACAAGGCTACAGCTTGATATGTTGAAAAATAGGTATTAGTTCTGTCGCACAATAGAACTAATACCTATGACTTTTCAACGCTTGCGGGTATCTTCCTTTTATCCGCCGCCCATCGGATAGCTGCCCTGAGGACTTATTGTAAATCTATTGCTTTCAATAGGTTTACTGCTTTCTATTCCGATGTTGGCGGCGGTAATTGTTATGCTTTAAGTGAAAATGGGACGGCATAAGCTTCAGCCCCGACAGATCCGCTGAACAGCATTTCCGATAAATCTGCTTTTGCAGGAATTATCATATTTGCAATTTCATAAGCCAGCCGATTATGAAAATCTGATTTTCTGAAAAATTTGCTTTTTATATTTTCAGATTTATCATAGCTGCGGATTTTGATTTTCGGGAATTTACTCTTTAGTAATTTTTTCAAAAGTGAGATTTCAGAAAATGTGCTTAGAACATTTTTGGCGAATAAGTCAAGTCGGCAGAACGTCAATTTTGAAAATAATGAAGTCGGCTGAAATGCGATTTATCAATTATCCGAAAATCAGCCGGCTTCACGAATCCGATTTTTGCAGATAGCTGTTAATGTGATTTTTCCAATCCGACGATTTTGTTATCAAGCTCCTGCAGTCAGCGGCATTCCTGTATGTGCCGTAAAGCCTGTGAAAAGTGAAATGTTGCAAGTATAGGCTGCGTTGTACAGAGCGGTGCAGATATATTTGTCGGGACACTGAATTTTACCTTCAAGTTTTGAGATGTTGTCGATAACGTAAAGAATATGCTCATCGGTCAGCTTCATAAACGTGCTTTTTGCAGTTTCGGCAGGAACAGCCTTTCCGCTGATTATTACCTGACGATCTCCGCAAATAACGTCAACCATAATATTTCTTATTTCGGTAATCATATCAGCTATGGAAGAATTGTTCTCGGTGATAATGTCATAGCTGATATTTTCATTGACGACAGCTGCCGCATCATCTCTATCGCATCCGCTGACAGATCGATATGATTGATATTCAGTATTACTAATATCAGTCTTGATTATATTATTCTTGATTGCTTCGGAATTATCGGGTTCAAGAGTACGGTTTTCCTCTGCACAAGAAACAGGATTATCCGTGTTCTGTAATTCGGATATGTCGTTATCCTGAATACGGCATTCTTCGTTCCTTGAATTTTTGCTGTCGGAGTCATCGGGATCCTCGTCAATAATGAAGTTTTTCACATAAATGATAGAGGGTTTGCCTAAGCCCCTTCTCTTACGGGTGATAAGTCCTATTCCGTTGACATCGTCCAGCTCCTTAAAGAGCTTGGAAGCCTTTTCACTGCAGCAGTTGAGCGTTGCGGAGGCTTCCTCAACGGTATAGATGATATACACCCTTTTATCATCGTCAAACCACTCGTTCTGACGGGACAGGCTCATTCTGTCAAGCAGCAGGGCATAGAGTATCTTCGCATCATTGGACAGCTTTGCAAAGGCAGGGTAGGTGAACAGTACCCAAGGTACTCTCACAAAGTTAAATGTTTCGGTCTGATTTCCATAGTAATATTCAAACATTTTTCTTCCTCCTATTCATTGGAGGAGAGCTTTTCTCATAAGTATTTTTGGGGCTTATTCCGGGGCTTACGAATAATTTTGATTCGTCCGGGTTATTAAAGATAGGCTGGGAAATGACGTATTACAGCCAAAATTTAAGAACGGAAACATATTGCAAGCGGACCGTAAAGTTCTCAAAGAGATAATTGCTGCCCTTACAAATGGCGTGGTTACGTCATTTGGGGCGAGCTTATCATCACTTTGGTCAACTTTTGGACAACTAATAAAGACCATATTAACCGCTATGTTCTCGCATAGCGGTTATTTTTCTATGCTGTAACTTTCATTCAGCTATTGCCTGTCAGCGTCTGCTCAATGGAAGCGGCAATATTGCGTTTCATTCCTTCGAGTACATCGGCATAGATGTTGGCTGTAACATTGATGTCGCAGTGCCCCAGGTGATCGCTTATCGCCTTATCATAATAATGCAAATTAGTCAAGTATGATTTACTAAAACACACTTGACTAATTTGCGCAATTTGACGAATAAAATTGTAAAAAACGGTCGTTTACGATTGAAGTGATTCGAATTTATAAATATGTCAAAAGTGTTCATCGAGGTCGATTTCATTTTCCTCACGGGCTTCTTCTTCGTACATCTCACGTAAGCACTTAAAAATATATTCTTTGAGTACGGCAGCAGGATTGCTGCCTTTTTTTTCACAGTATCTTTTAAATTCCAGCGCATCTTCAATTCGCAGCCGAGCGGAAACGGATCGCATATTCTCGCTGTCCCATTTTCTGTTGCCGTTTTTGTGTGATTCGGTTATCATAGTTTCATCTCCCTTTTTTAGTATATCATATTTGATACACTGTTTACATTATAGATAATGCACGAAAATATATTCAAAAAATTGTTTGATATTTTCTTGACATACACTGTTGACAGTGATATAATATTATTACACTAAATAAAAAATTCCCGGATATGAGCAATAAAACTTTTCTGACGGTGTGAAGGAAACGAAAGGATGTGAACAAAATGAACGGTGAAATTATAGTTGAAATAAAAAGACCTGTGCATTTGAAGTCTCCAAAAAGCTATTCGGAGGAATATGCTGTTATGCAGTTCTCAAGAGAAGAAATTATCATGCTGAAATTGGCAATTAGGCGGCATATTGACTGCTCCGAAGAGGAGTACAGTCATATGACACGGCTCATAAATGCGTCAAGTGCGGGTTTTGAGGTCAAGGCAGACAAGCAGTTTGCCGAAGAATATTTCGGAGTAAAATATCAGGGGAACTTTGCAAGAATAATGCTAAACAGAAATCAGTTCAATGCCCTGTGTATTGCGGTGCTAAGCAGTTCAAGGGAGCTCAGATACATAGAAGCGGCATATACTGACAGATTTACACATTTGCAGGATAAGCTTTGTAAGGTGATGGACGGTTTCAGAAAAAAGGAATACAGCTTTGTTTCAGCGGCTGATTTCTGGGTGTTATATAAAAATTGAGGAGGAGCATTATGGGCTACAAGGAAAATATGAAAAGATTTGAGCAGACCGAGATAATGGCTGCAAATATTGGCAGATATGCATATTATCGGCATAGGGCGCTTGCTTTCAGCTTTCCCGATATTTTTGACAGAATGTATGAAACGGGAAAGCTCAGAGAACACCTTGAGGATATTCAGCTTGTGATGGATTCATATATGTCTGATTACACGAAGACTGTTTTAAACTCTCGTGATTATAAGCAGATGTCATTGTCAGAGGGCTATGATAGGGCATATAAGGAGATAGCGGAGCCGCTTCTGGAAGCGGAGGAGGACAAAATGGGAAACAGGTGGGTGTGTGTAAAGGATCCGTACAATGACGAGCTTTTTATGGAATGGCTCACAGCGGCTAAAATATTCGGGATCCCGACAAATAAAAAAGCGACCTGACTGTCCGTGAGATCGGGCAGTCGGGTCGGTATGGCTATTATTTATTCGCTTCGTTTTTATCGCAAAGTGCGTCTATAAGACCGAGAACACGTCCCTTATCCATGTCGCTGAGGGTGCGGAGCTTATGAATGACCTCGGTCTCATAATCGGAAAGCCGGCTTTTGGAAAGACCCTTTTTATCGTTGGTAAGACCTGCGATATAGTCAAGGCTCACGTTATAAAAAACGGAAAGCTGAGCGGCAAAGTCAAGGGGGACGGTGTGTTTGCCCTGCTCATAATTTGTATATGTGGTCTTGTGCATCTGCAGTTTATTTACAAGCTGTTCCTGGGTCAGGTCTTCATCTTCACGCAGGTCACGAATTCTGCTGTATAATTTCAAGTATATCACTCCGAATTTTGTATTTACTAACAAAATTATACCACAAGTGTTGTTTTATTATTGACAAAATACAATGAATTATGTTATAATGCAGATGGAATACAACGTATGTTGTAGAAAAAGGGGCTATATGAAAATCAAAACTCCCCGTGAAAGGAAAGGTCAGAATAATGAAAGCAAGGGATTATGGAATTATACTCGGCGCAGCCGTATCAATTGGTATGATATTCACAGGCTGCGGCAAAACAACTATCAATGCAAACGATTATCTTACCATAAGCGCAGAGGGGTTTGACTCAGCGGGCACAGCAAGCTACAGACTCGATACCGAAAAGCTCATAAATGACAATCTTAAGGCATTCGGACTTGAGGACGGCTCGGATATGGATTATCTTGAAGTGCTTGGAAGAATGGAGCTTGGACTTAACGGAAAGCTTGACAAAACAAGCGAGCTTTCAAACGGTGATGAGATAACCTTTAAATGGAGCGGCTCGGGACTTGATGAAATTGAGGAAAAGTACAAGGTAAAGCTGGAGCTTTCCGACAAATCCTTTACTGTGGAAGGCCTTGAGGAGGCTCAGCAGTTCGATCCGTTTAATTTTGTTAATGTGACATTCAGCGGCATTGCTCCCGAGGGAAAGGCTGTGATAGAATGCAGCAGTGATATCCCTGTAAAGCTTGATTTCAGAGCAGACAAGTCAAGCGGTCTGAACAACGGCGACACTGTAAAAATAACCGCAAATGCATATTACGGCAATGATCTCAAGGCATATTGCTTTGAAAACGGATATATCCCCGTCAGCGAGGAAAAGGAATTTACTGTTGAGGGACTTGCGGGATATGTTCAGACACTTGATGAAATTCCCGAGGACGCATACAAGAAAATGGACTACCACGCACAGGATCTGCTGAAAGCCTACATTGCAAAAACGGAAGACGAGGGATATCTTTCGGAAATAGAGCTTCTGGGAAATTATATGCTCACTCCAAAGGATCCGTCAATATATGTAAGCAAGAAAAACTACATATACTATATTTACAAGGTAAGCTTCAATGACGGGCTGTACTATTACCATTATACCTATTATACAGATGTTATGCTTCTTGAAGACGGCACCTGTTCTTTTGATTTAAGCACAGCCACAGCGCCCAAGGGCAGCGTATTCTTCGGAGTATCCTCGGGAGAGGTATATTGGGCAACCGACAAGATACACTTTGCGGGATATGGTGATCTTGACTCACTGTTTAACAAGCAGGTCACATCTAAGATAGGTGAATATAACTACGAATCAACTGTAAAATAATTGGAAAATGTCCGGGATCGGTCTGATCCCGGACATTTCAGTCTGTCGAATAACCCGTTTTACGGGTGGCTTTGATTTGAGAAAAATATGAAGGAAATGGAGCAGGCGCAGCAGTGCTCTATTGTTATTCCCACTTGAAAAATTTCACTGAAATTCCCGTGCAGACCGCCGTTGTCAGAAGCATTGCCAAAATGGCGGCAGCGGTGTTTTCCGAGGGTATGCCGAGAAAGGTTGATTTCATCAGCCCGATGCCCTGTGTGAGAGGGAAAAGTCCCACAAGCTTCTGCATTATCCCGGGCATAATCTCAAAGGGAACCGTTGTCCCCGAGAACAGCAGCGCAGGGAAGTAAAGTATGCTTGCGATTACGCCTGCCTGTTTTGAGTTTTTGGCAAGTCCTCCCACCATCATACCGATGCTGAGGGTGGATATTGCCGTAAGCGCCCAGCTTCCGAGGAATTTTATAAGAGAGCCGCCAAAGCCTGCTCCCGATATGTATGCCGCTATGGCAAGGATAATAAGCGAAATGGCACAGTAAAGCATATAAATTGCAAGCTCCGCTCCGAGTAAAAGTCCCGGGCTTGCGGGAGTTGCCTTGAAGCGCTTGAGTATCTTTTTCTCTCTGTAGTCCGCTACCACAAGGGGCAGCCCCATAAGTCCTCCCGCGCATATGGATACGGCGCAGACCGCTCCGAAGGACTGCTCCAAAAAGGTGTAGTCCGCACCCTCAAACGCAGGCTTTGAACGGTATATGAGCCCCAGCACCACAAACACTGCAAGGGGCATTATCAATGCGAATATCACCATATTCATATCACGGATATTCAGCTTCAGCTCGTTTTTCATCAGCGTAAAAAAGCGTTTCATTCAGCGTTATCCTCCGACAAAATAAGATATGCGTCCTCGAATTTCTCACAGCCGCATTTTTCCTTTGCTTCGCTCACCGTTCCCATAAAAACGGGTGAGCCTTTTTTTAATATGCAAATCTCGTCGCAGAGAGCCTCAACCTCGTCCATAAAATGAGACGTGAGAACTATGGTAAGCCCCTCCTTTTTCAGCTCCGAGAGTATCTTCCACACATCACGCCTTGCTCTTGCGTCAAGCCCTGTGGTAAGCTCGTCAAGGAATACAAGCTTCGGCTTCGGTATAAGGGCGAGGACGATAAAAAGCCTCTGCCTTTCTCCTCCCGACAGGCTTTTTACCTGTGCGGAAAGCTTATCACCGATACCGAATTTTTCGCACAGCTCCCTCCAGTCTCCGGGGGAGCTGTACAGACAGGCAGTTTCCTCGCACAGCTCGTTTACACGTATCTCGTTCTGATACTCGCTTTCCTGAAACTGCACTCCCACCTCCTCAAAGAGACGGCGGCGCTGTTTTTTCGGGTCAAGCCCCAGAAGGACCGATGTTCCGCTGTCGGTTTTCTTAATGCCAAGCATACACTCGATGGCGGTGGTCTTTCCTGCGCCGTTTGCGCCTAAAAGCCCGAAAACCGTTCCGCTTTTTACCGTAAGGGACAGACCCTTTAATACAGTCTTTTCACCGTAGGCTTTGGTCAGTCCCTTTATCTCAACGGCGGCGGACATTACGCTTTTCCTCCGCGAATTACTGCCTTCAGCTCGATATATCCTCTTTCGCCACGAGGTTCAAGCTGTATTCTCGGCTGGGTGTTATCCCACTCGTAACCGATGACCGAGGGGTCATACCTGTCCATGGACTGCTGTACGGCGATTATGGCTTCGCAGTAATCCTCCTCCTCAAACGGCTCACCCTGGAACATCAGATAATCGCACCGGGGCAGCGTTATCACGTCAAAGCCCTCGGGAATTTCTCCGTCATAGTCTGTGGGCACTTCAACGCCCTGGACATATACCGATGTGCCGTTTTTGCGGTAATTCTCTGTGAGCCACAGGCAGACAGGCTCGCCGCAGAGGGAGTCCATGCTCATGAGCAGTCCCCATACATCACAGCCCACCTCCTCGCAGTAGGCGAAATATTCCTCCGCCTTAATGCCTCTTTTGATAATGACCTTTCGCTCGGGCTTGTGGATAACCTGAATAAAAACGTTTTTTACATTTTCCATAGCAATATGCTCCTTTCTCAGTTCGCGGAATTTCACTCCGTAGGGTACGAATAATGCAATGGGAACGGGTCGTCTGGCGTATTCCCCGGGGTTGCAGCCAAATTCCCGAAGAAAGGCTCGCTGATATCCGTCAACACTGCCGAAGCCCAGCTCAAAGGCAATGTCCGCTATCCGACATTCGCCGCTTCTGAGCTTCATTGCCGAGCGGGAAAGCCTGAGCCTGCGGATATAGTCCGAGGGGGTAAGCCCTGTCTGCTCCTTGAATATCCGATAGGAATACCAGGGGGAGAACATTGAGGTGCGGGCAAGCTCAGCCATTGTTATTTTCTCGTCAAGATGACGGGAAATGTAGTCCTGCATACGCTGTACGGCAAGTGTTGTATCGTTCATTTTCAGATTTCCTTTCCGGGGAACGCTTCGTCGCCCATTGATAACATTATATCCGATACAAGGAAAATTTTCTCGACTTTTTTTGCTGAAAAATGGAAAGCATACTTGACATTTGCGAAAATGTGTGTTATACTAATGGAAAGTAAGCTTTACATAAACCATAAATGGAGGGACTATGAAAAACAGGCTTGAAGAAATTCGCAAAGAACGAGGGATAAAGCAGGAGGAGCTGGCGCAGGCAATGGGCGTTTCAAGGCAGACCATCGGCTCTCTTGAAAACGGCAGATATAACCCGTCCATAACCCTTGCAATAAAGCTTGCAAGGTATTTCCAAATGACCGTTGAGGACATTTTTATTTACGAGGAGGAACAGCAGTGAAATTTTATCTGAAGATAAGGGATTTTTTTGATATCGGCAAGGGCAGCAGATTTTTCGGCAGGAAAAAAGCTTCGGGTGGGATGCAGGTATTCGGCGGCGTTATGTACGGGCTGTTGATGATCATGTGTGTTGCATTGAACGACACTTCCATAAAAGTCAAAATAGCTTTGATCGTCCTGTTTTTGCTTGCCGCAGGGGATATGATACTCAGGGGGGTACATACCCTTAAAATGACAAAGGAAAACCCCGGTTATGTTGACGATATCCCCGATATCGACAGGGACGAGCGCGGCAGGGAAATGCTCCGCTTTGCAGCATATACTTCTTTGCTGGTGTCCTATTTTGTGGGACTTATTGCAGGCTTGGTGCTTGTGTTTCTTGATCTGGATCAGGCGGGTATAGCGGTTATGGTATTTGTCTGCATACAGCAGATGATATTTGATATCTTCCGTATCTGCGAGGAAAAGCTGAACTGATAAAAGGCTGTCTGCGGCGAATTTTTTCCGCAGGCAGCCTTTAAACTTACTTTTTCACATTCATCGCTCTCATAGCGTTGAGAATTGCTATGACCGAAACGCCTACGTCCGCAAACACCGCAGCCCACATATTTGCAATGCCAAGTGCTCCTAAAATAAGAGTGAGCAGCTTTATGCCCAGTGCAAAGACGATATTCTGTCTTACGATAGAGGCGGTCTTGCCTGCTATTTTTATGGCGAGGGGGATCTTGCGGGGGTCGTCGTCCATAAGCACCACGTCGGCGGCTTCGATGGCGGCGTCCGAGCCCATTGCGCCCATGGCTATGCCGATATCCGCCCTTGTGAGAACGGGGGCGTCGTTAATGCCGTCGCCCACGAAGATAAGTGACTTTTTCGGAGGCTTCTCCGCAAGCAGCTTTTCAACGCAGTCCACCTTGTCGGCGGGGAGCAGCTCGGCGTGATACTCGTCTATTCCAAGCGCCTTTGCGCATTGCTCTCCCACTCTGCGGTCATCGCCCGTAAGCATTACGGTTTTCTGCACGCCCATATTCCGGAGACCTTCCATTGCTTCCTGCGCGCCCTCCTTGAGTGCGTCGGAGATGATTATGTGACCCATATATTCGCTGTTTACCGCAACGTGAACGGCAGTTCCCGCATGGTGGCAGTCATGGGCTTCGGAAATATTTTCCGCTTTCATCAGCTTCATATTTCCCGCAAGGACAGTATTTCCGTCGATCACCGCCTTAACGCCGTGACCTGCTATTTCCTGTACATTTTCTATTCTTGAGGGGTCGCACTCCTTTCCCCATGCACGCTTTAATGAAAGGGAAATGGGGTGGTCGGAATACATTTCTGCAAGAGCGGCGGTCTCGAGAAGTGCTTCTTTGTCCATTTTGTCCGAGTGAACAGCAGTTACCTCAAAGCAGCCTTTTGTGAGCGTTCCCGTCTTGTCAAAAACAACAACGCCTGCGCCTGCAAGCGCCTCAAGATAATTGCCGCCCTTGATGAGTATGCCCGCTTTTGACGCGCCGCCTATTCCGCTGAAAAAGGTGAGGGGAATGGATATGACAAGGGCGCAGGGACAGGAAATTACAAGAAATGTCATTGCCCTGTAGACCCATTTGCCGAACTCGTCTCCCGTAAGCAGGGGAGGGATAAACGCCAGCAGCAGCGCGCCTATGACCACCGCAGGGGTGTAGATACGGGCAAACTTTGAAATGAAATTTTCGCTTTTTGATTTCTTCTCCTGGGAATTTTCCACAAGCTCCAGAATTTTTGAAACGGTGGACTGCCCGAATTCCTTTGTGACCCTGATCTTGAGGATACCCGTAAGATTTACGCAGCCGCTTATTATCTCGCCGCCCTCGCATACATCACGGGGAATTGACTCGCCCGTGAGAGCCGAGGTGTCAACGGCTGACGTTCCCGAAACTACAACGCCGTCAAGGGGCACCTTTTCGCCCGCTTTAACGGTTATGACCGAGCCTATCTCCACTTCCTCGGGGTCTACCTGAATAAGCTTGCCGTTTTCGTCCTCGATATTTGCATAGTCGGGACGGATATCCATAAGCTCGGAAATGGACTTCCTTGACTTGCTCACGGCGCAGGACTGGAAAAGCTCGCCCACCTGATAGAAGAGCATTACCGCCGTTCCCTCCGCATATTCGCCCGTGGCAAATGCGCCTATGGTAGCTACGGTCATAAGAAAGCTTTCGTCGAAAAACTGTAAATGAATGATCCCGAGAAAGGCTTTCCTCAGAATGTCATAGCCGATGATCAGATAGGGGATAAGGAACAATGCAAGCTTCCATATGCCTATGTCGGCTTTGGCTGCGCCGAAAAATATCATCTCTGCCGCCAGGATAACAAAGCTTATGATTATCCTCGTCAGCATTTTTTTCTGTTTCCTGCTCATAACGACCTCTTACATTATTATCCTGCAGTCGGGTTCGATCTTCTTGCACTCCGCCGCAGCTTTTTTCATGATCTCGTCAAAGCGCGCGTCATCGGCGGTAATGGTGAGCTTCTGAGAAATAAAGCTTATCGCTGCGGACTCCACTCCGTCAATTTTGTTTATTGCATTTTCCATCTTCTTGGCGCAGTTTGCGCAGTCAAGATCTTCAAGCTTGAATACCTTTTTCATAATAACATTTCTCCTTGATTTATATCATATTTGCATCGTTACCGAGCCGTCTGTCTGCCGCCCGAAAAAATTACAGAACGAGCGGCTGCAGGCTCAGCCTGACGAGCGGCTGCAGGCTCAGCCTGACGAGTGGCTGCAGGCACAGCCTGTTACTCTTCAACGTGCTCCATACCCATTTCGATAATGCTCCTTACGTGGTCGTCGGAAAGGGAATAGAAAACTATCTTGCCCTCCTTGCGGAAACGCACGAGCTTGTTGTTTTTGAGCACTCTCAGCTGGTGTGACACTGCGGTCTGACTGAGCCCTAAAAGCTGCGCCATATCGTTTACGCATAGCTCCGACTCGAAAAGGGCATAAAGTATGCGTATCCTGGTGGTGTCGCCGAAAACCTTGAAAAGCTCCGCCAGATCATAGAGTATCTCATCGGGGGGAAGCCGGTATCTCACCTTTTCCACCACGTCCTCATGAACGCATAAAAATTCGTCCTTGTTTTCCATTATAAGCCCTCCCTACTTCTTTATTACCGCAAAGCCTGCGGGAATATGTCCCAGAAGAAGCCTGGTGCTGTATTCATAGCAGCCGTTTTTCTCGGCGTTTTCGGCAATGAAATTCAGATAATCCTCGGTGTTCATAGCTTTGCCGCTGTATCCTAAAAGCCTGTAGACTGAAATGCAGAGCTTTGAGAAAAGCCCCGACTCCTTTGTGACATAGGTGGGGAGAATTATTTTTCCACCCTTTTTCGTAACTCTCACAAGCTCGGAAAAGGCTTTGCCCGGGTCATCGAGAAGGTGCATTACATTTCCTGCGATGACAACATCGAAGCTGTTGTCGGGGTCCTTCAGAGCGGTGATGTTCCGCTTTGCAAAGGCGATGTTGTGAATGCCCAGTCTGCGGGATTTTTTCATTGCCTGAATGAGCATTTTCTTCGAAATGTCGGTGCAGAGCACCTTTTTCGCATTTTTTGCCGCCGCCATGGACAGCATACCCGTTCCTGCGGCGCAGTCGAGGACCATTGCGCCCTTCGGTATCTCGTTTTCCAGCGCTTTGCACATCTGCTCGTTGACGGAGCGGTTGAATAGATTTTCGTTAAGGTCATAGATACCTGCGAAGGTGTCCCAGAATGAACTCATTTTTATCATCTCCAAAAGTTTATTGATTATCATATGTTCATCTGTTCATATGATAACATATTTTGAGATAGCAGTCAATGGTTATTCCCGATTTGCATAATGATATATATAAAAATATATATCAGAACATAAAAAAGGCAGATATGCTTTGGAGGGTCATATCTGCCGAATTGGTTATTTGATTATCTTATACTGAAGCTTCATTATGATTATCCGCTTAACATGGGTGTTGAGGATATCATCTGTTATGACCCCGTCATTATATGCCTGAAGCAGGTCGGCATAGGCTGTCTCGGGGTCGGACACGCAGAGCATATCGTTATCCGCAAGTATCGCCTGCACGTATATGGACTGCTCGGAGGAATATTCCTGCAATGCGTCCATACCCAGGTCGTCGGTGATGGCTACTCCGTCAAATCCAAGCTTTTCTCTGAGGGCTTCGTGGATAACGGGGGAGAGGGAGGCGGGTATATCGGGGTCTATCATATCATATATGGTGTGACCCACCATTACCGCAGGGGTCTTGCTTTCATCGGCGTTTATGCCTGCTTCAAAGGGGACAAAATCACGGTTGTAGAACTCGTAAAGCTCTCGGCTGTCATGTGCGGAGCCCTTGTGGGTGTCGGTGTTTTCGCCGTATCCCGGGAAATGCTTGATACAGGAGGCAAGGTCATTCTCGGCGGATGTCTTTACAATGGCGGCAACGCCCTCGGCTGTGCCTTCTGCGCCCTGTCCCATTGTTCGGGGATAAATGTAGCTTGACCGGTCGGCGGAGATGTCCGCAACGGGGGCAAGGTTAAGGTTTATGCCCATTGATGTGAGCAGCTTTGCCTTTTCCTCGGCGTCAAGCTCAAGAAGCTCCTTTCCACCTCGGCTGAAAAGCAGCTGGGGAGAGGAAAAGGGCTCGTCGCGGTACTGAGTGTATGCGCTGACCCTGACCACCGTTCCGCCCTCCTCGTCAACGGCGATAAAGGGGGCTGTCTTTGCGGCTTCGGCGATCTCCGCGGTAAGGGCTGTTATGCTCTCAGGGTCGCTGTTTTTGAAATCGCTGCCGTAAAGGGTAAAGCCGCCGTACTGATACTCAGCCATTTTTTCTGCGGGAGACGAGGACATTCTTGCAAGGATAAGCTGTCCCGTTTTTTCCTCCGTGGTCATCTGTGAGATAAGCTCGTCTGCTCTTTTGCTAAGCTCTTCTCTGCGCTTCTTTGCTGCCTTTGCGGCTTTTTCTTCCTCGCTCTCATACTCGGTCTCGGTCTTTGCGGCTTCTTCGTTCAGGGCTTCGATATCGGCAATGGTGCCGTTGACGGCGGGAGCGTTCTTGCCGATGTTTGCGTCATTCTCGATAAAGCCGTTTACCGACTCGGCAACGGAGCTGCACCCCGCAAAGAGGAGCATTGCCGCTGCGGCTGATATTATTTTTCTTATCTTCAAAGCTATCATATCCTTTATGAATAATACGTCGGAAATTTTTATTTTTTGCTAATTTACAGTATATCACAGTAAATTGCCGATGTCAACCGAGACATGGAAATTAAATTTCCGCAGCAGCTCTGTCACAAAGGAAAATGGTATCAGAGAGTGTCCACAAATCTGTCAAAGGCTGCCATACCCTCGGGGGTGCGCTTGTAAACGCCTGCGTGCTCGAGGACACGGGCAAAGACCTTGCCTATCTCGTCCTTGACCACATCTGAGACATTATCGGGGGTTATATTTCTTCGGGAAGCAAATTCAATTGCCCAGTCGGCGTGCTTTTCAAGAACGGGGTCGTCTCTCAGGCTCTCTGCGCCCTTTTCGATAAGGGCTTTCTCAAGCTGCTCCATTTCGGTTTTAAGGCGGGCGGGGAGAACGGCGAGTCCCATTACCTCGATAAGACCGATGTTTTCCTTCTTGATGTGATGAAGCTCGGCGTGGGGGTGATATACGCCTAAGGGGTGCTCCTCGGTGGTGATGTTGTTTCTCAGGACCAGGTCAAGCTCGTACATATCGCCGTTTTTGCGTGCAATGGGGGTGATGGTGCTGTGAGGCTCTCCGTCTGTTTCGGCAAATATGAAGGCTGCTTCGTCGGTGTAGCCGCGCCAGCTTGTGAGAATATGGTCGGCAAGCTCGGAAAGCCTTGCGGTGTCCTTGCCGCTGAGCCTTATTACGGACATAGGCCATTTTACTCTGCCTGCCTTAATGTCCTCATAGCCCTTTATCACATACTCCTTTTCAACGGGTGCCTTTGCCATTGCAAAGGTGTAGTTGCCGCCCTGGAAATGCTCGTGGCTGAGAATTGAGCCGCCTACGATGGGGAGGTCGGCGTTGGAGCCGATGAAATAATGGGGGAACTGTCTTACGAAATCAAACAGCTTTTCAAAGGCTTTTTTGTCAATGACCATGGGGGTGTGTTTCTGATTGAAAAGGATACAATGCTCGTTGTAGTAGACATAGGGGGAATACTGGAAGCCCCATTCCTCGCCGCATATTTCCAGGGGGATAATGCGGTGGTTTTGTCTTGCGGGGTGATTTACTCTGCCTGCGTAGCCCACATTTTCGGGGCAGAGGAGGCATTTGGGATAGCCGCTCTGCTTGGCGTTCTTTGCGGCGGCGATGGCTTTGGGGTCCTTTTCGGGCTTGGAGAGATTGATGGTGATGTCAAGCTCGCCGTATTCGGTGTCGGCTTTCCACTTGATATCCTTTGCGATACGGCAGCGGCGGATATAATCGGTGTCCTGGCTGAATTTATAGAAATTGTCGGTGGCGGTCACGGGAGAGCTTTCGTAATCCTGTCTGAATTTTCCGATGACCTGGGAGGGGCGGGGGGTAAGGCAAGCCATAAGCTTTGTATCGAAAAGGTCTCTGTAGACAATGCTGTCCTCTATGATGCCCTTTTCGCAGGCAAAGTCAAGAAGCGCCTTCAGAATATTTTCAAGGCTTTCGGCGGGGATCGTCTCGGGCTCCTCGTATTCGTCAAGGGAGAGGGCGGCGAGAATTGAGTTGATGGCGAAGGTTCTGTCCTCGGGAGCAATGAGTCCCGTTTCAAGTCCGTACCGGGCGAGGGCTGCTATGTAGTTATAAATCATTTTTAGACCGACCTTTCTGTTATATTATCTGATACTATTATACAGCATATGGGAGATCATTTCAATATAAAATCGGTTCAGATATATGTATCTATGTTGCATTTTTTGATTATGGTGATAATGACCGCTTTTTTGTTTCGGATTTGTGCAGGTATACAAAATTGTGTGGATATCAAACAAATGTGCCCGAGGATATTGACAAAATGATACAAATGTGCTATAATGGTGAATGAGAAAAGCCGCTTCCGAAAAAATCGGGAGCGGCTGAGATAAATATTATGTCTGTGTTATCATTCCTGTGTCTTATCCTCGGTCACAAGCTCCTTGACGGAGGTCGCAAGACCTGCAAGGCTCTGTATCTCGGAGGGAATGATTATCTTGGTCGCCTTGCCGTCGGCTGCCTTTGCAAATGCTTCAAGGCTCTTGATGGCAATAACGTTCTGTGAGGGATTTGCTTCGTTGAGCTGTCTGATGGTGTCGGCGAGAGCCTGCTGAACGTTTCTGATGGACTCGGCTTCACCCTCTGCCTCGAGTATCTTCTGCTGTCTTACGGCGTCTGCGCGGAGTATCATTGCCTGCTTCTGAGCCTCTGCCTGGAGGATAGCTGCCTGCTTGTCAGCCTCGGCGCGGAGTATCTTGGACTCCTTTTCACCCTCTGCAACAAGCACCTGAGACTTCTTTTCACCCTCTGCCTGGAGGATCTTCTCACGTCTTTCACGCTCTGCCTTCATCTGCTTTTCCATTGCGTCCTGGATCTCTCTGGGAGGGAGGATGTTTTTAAGCTCCACTCTGTTTACCTTGATGCCCCAGCGGTCTGTTGCCTGGTCAAGGATAGCGGTTATCTTGGTGTTGATAACGTCTCTGGAGGTAAGTGTTGCGTCAAGCTCCATCTCACCGATGATGTTACGGAGAGTGGTGGCGGAAAGATTCTCGATAGCGGAGAGGGGTCTCTCTACGCCGTAGGTGTAAAGCTTTGCATCGGTAACTGTGAAGAATACTACAGTATCTATCTGCATAGTTACGTTATCCTTGGTGATAACGGGCTGGGGCTTGAAGTCCACTACCTGCTCCTTGATGGAGACCTTTTTTACCACCTTGTCAAACAGGGGGATAACGTAATGGGGACCTGTGTGGAGCGCTCCCTTGAAGGTTCCCAGACGCTCAACAACGTATACCTGAGCCTGGGGTACGATCTTGATCCCCGAAATGAAGATGATCGCAAGAACGATGATAAGAATGATGATCGCGGTAGTCATAATGATTTTCTCCTTTTTGATTTGGTTATGTTATAATGTTTTCTGTACCGACTGTACAGGCTGAACCGTAAGATATGCCGCACCCTTGGCTATGACCGTTACGGAAACTCCCGCTTCGATAACAGACCCGTCGGCGGATACCGCACCCCAGTCAACGCCTTCGAGACGGACTCTGCCTGTGCCTGACATACCGTCTATCTTCTCGATGACAACAGCTGTTTTGCCAAGGTCAAGCTCACCGTTGGTGGGGATATACTTTTTCGGCATGAACTTCTTGAGCAGCGGTCTTGTAGCTGCAAGCAGAATGACCGAAACTCCGAGGAAAACTCCGATCTGAACTCCCGTTCCTGCTCCGAGAATTGCTGCTACAAGCGCAGCCAGCGCTCCCACAGCAAACCAGATGGACAGCAGCGCAAATGAAGCAGCCTCCACGAGGACGGCGGCGATCATTACAATGATCCACAGAATGTACATCATATACTGTCACTCCTTTCGGCAGCACATTGTCTGCCTTTCAAATATTATCATATCATAACAGGCGGAAAAAATCAATATAAAGGACAAAGATTTTTTTAAAATTCAGATGAAAATTTGATTAAAATCGGAAGATCTGAGATTATTTTTACGATATATGGGGAAAACTGTTGAAAACCTCAGAAAAATATGGTATAATAAAACGATATAATATGGCAGGAT
Source organism: Huintestinicola sp. (assembly GCF_051882455.1). Taxonomy (NCBI): domain Bacteria; kingdom Bacillati; phylum Bacillota; class Clostridia; order Eubacteriales; family Oscillospiraceae; genus Huintestinicola; species Huintestinicola sp. Next base: position 18,234 of record NZ_JBJERV010000065.1, read on the forward strand.
ACGTACTTTTACGCTTCTGCCCGAAAGGGAGATAGATATGGCATTAAGTTTCGGGGCAAGTATTCGGTTACAGATAGCTGCGCTGTGCTTTATTATCATCGTTATCATCGACTTTATCAAATCAAAGCGCATCAAGCTTCTTACTACCAGAATTTTCAGCACTATGCTGGGTATGTCCGCAATTTATATGCTTGTGGACATTTCCACCATTATCACCATTACAAATTTTACAGACTCGGTCATAAATGTGGTGGTCCATAAGATATTCTTTATTATGACGCTGACTATTGTGTTCCTGATGTCGGCTTATGTCGAATTTACGGGGAATGCAAGGAACAAGAGCATCAACACTGCACTTTCTGTTATCTGGGTGCTGCCTTATGTTCTCTGCTTCATCGGCATACTTGCGGGTGACCTGTACTATTTATGCGACGAGAAGGGCGTTTATTCTTACGGTCCCTCGGTCCGGGTACTGTTTGTGGGTCTGGGCATTTACATTATCATTACCTTTATCGAGACATTCAGATACAAGGCGGCTTTGTCGGAAAAGAAACGGTTTGCGCTGAGAATGCAGCTTATCATCTGGCTCATAGTAGGGCTCATACAGTTTACAAATCCCTATATGCTGCTTTCGAGCCTTGCTATATCCCTGAGCATAACCGCTCTTTATTTCTCATTTGAAAATCCCAACGAAAACCTTGACGAGAACACGGGTGCGTTTAATTTCCGCGCCTTTTCCCAGGTGTTTTTTGAAAACACCAACTGCATCGGCAGAAAGCCTGTAAGGGTGGCTGCTCTTGTTATCGACGATGAGAACATCGTTATCGGCAGCATCGGCTACTACCGCTTCGAGAGCCTTATGGCTATGGTGGCGGAGGATATGAGATATATGTTTATGAAGCCCGTTTACCGCATCAAGAGCAATGTGTTTGCGGTGATAGTTCCCGAGAGCGAGCCTGATTTCTCGGACAAGCTGGTGAAGATAGAAAGAAAGCTTTCATATCCCTACAGGCTGGAGGACGCTTCCATCCGGCTCAAGGCTCATACTGTGACCATGAACTGTCCCGAGATAACAAGCGAGCCTGCGGATATCGCCGAGCTTGTTGCCTGCGGCTCCGAGTACGGCGGCACGGGCTTTGTGAGAGAGGTAAACAGCGACATCGTTGCCAAGAAAAAACGCAGCGAGATACTTAGCCGCATGATGATAGACGCTATTGAGAACGACGGCTTTGAGGTGGTCTATCAGCCTATCTACTCCACGGAAAAGAAGGCGTTCGTCTCCTCCGAGGCGCTGGTAAGACTCAAGGACAAGGAGACCATCGGCTTCGTTTCTCCCGAGGAATTTATACCTCTGGCGGAGAAAAACGGCTACATTATAAAAATCGGCGAGATAGTTTTCGAAAAGGTGTGCAGAACTATCAGGACTATCCGCGATATGGGGCTTAAGGTGGATTACATCGAGGTGAACCTTTCCGCTTTGCAGAGCATTGACGAGGCTGTCCCCGGCGGATTTTCCGAGATCATGAAAAAGTACGGCATTTCGCCTCAGTCCATAAATCTTGAAATAACCGAGACTACCGCTGTGGAGTCCGCTTCAATGCTTGAGAAGAATATGAAGCGTTTCAGGGCTATGGGCTGCAGCTTCTCTATGGACGATTTCGGAACGGGCTATTCCAATCTTTCCAAGATGTCGGAAGTGAACTATGACCTTGTGAAGTTCGACAAGAGCCTTATCTGGCCAAGCTTCGGGGAGAACAAGCAGGAAAAGTCCGAGATAATCCTTACCAATGTCGTCAATATGGTAAGCTCACTGGGCGCCCATATCGTTGCGGAGGGCGTTGAGACCGAGGAGATGGCGCAGGGACTTGCGGATATGGGCGTGCATTATTTACAGGGATATTATTACTCCCGTCCCATTTCCGAGGAAGCGTATATTGAATTTATCAGAGAAAAGCAGGCAGGTTAATGGATATAAGAGAACATCTGGGAGAACACATTCTCATTGCGGACGGCTCCTTCGGCACGTATTACGCTGAGAAATACCGCACAGAGGAAAGCCCCGAGCTTGCAAATATCCTTCACCCCGAGCGGGTAAGGGCTATTCACAGTGAATACATTGCCGCGGGGGCGGAGCTTATCCGCACAAACACCTTTGCTTCAAATACTTTGTCGCTCGGTATGCCCATAGAAGAGGTGGCGGAGAATATTTCCGCCGCTGCGGACATTGCTCTTGAATGTGCGGGGGAATGTGGGTTTGCGGCAGGGGACATCGGGGAGATGAGAGGTGTTTCCTCCGATACTGCCGCTGCGGAATATGTGAGGGCGGCGGAGATATTCATCAAAAAGGGTATCGGCATAATAAATTTCGAGTCCTTTTCGGACACGGCTTCGCTGCTGCCTGCCATGGAGATGATACGGAGCAGATACGGCGATGATGTGTTTATCATGGCTTCCTTCTGCGTTGACAGATACGGCAGCAGTCCCTCGGGGAGAAGTGCAGGGCGGCTGATGGCGGAAGCGGCGGGGCTTGCGGACTGCGTAGGGCTTAACTGCGGCGTGGGTCCTGTACATATGAGAGGGGTGCTGAAAACCGTTTCTCTCCCCCGGAATGTTTTTATCTCGGCGCTGCCTAATTCGGGATATCCCGTAATGTCGCGAAATCAGCTGTCCTTCGGGAATGTGGCTGAGTATTTCGGGGACAAGATGGGGGAGCTTCTTGAAACAGGAGTGAATATTGTGGGCGGCTGCTGCGGCACCGACCCCTCGTACATCGCAAAGACTGCGGAAAGGCTGGGGGGAGCACGTCCTGCAAAAAGGAGCGTTGTTTCGGATAATAACGGCGTTAAAAAGACGGTGCGCTCGGGATTTATTTACGGCGCTGACGGGAATATACGCAGGGATAAGCTTATTGCTGTGGAGCTTGTTCCCCCCCTTGACGGCGATGACGAGAAGCTTATGGAGTCGGCGCATTTCCTTAAAAATGCGGGAGCGGACGTGGTCACCTTTCCCGACTCTCCTTCGGGGCGCACAAGGGCGGACTCTGTTCTTATGGCGGCAAAGGTCAGACGGGAGACGGGCATGGAGGTTATGCCACATATCTGCTGTCGGGACAAGAATGCTCTTGCTATCCGCTCGGCGCTTATGGGCGCTCACATAAACGATATCGGCAATGCGCTCATGATAACGGGGGACCCTGTGCCCGCTTCGGCAAGGCAGTCGGTGAAATCCGTTTTCAATTTTGACTCGGTGGGACTGCTGAGGATCGCTTCGGAGCTTAATCTTGATATGTTCGCAAAGCGTCCTGTATGCTGCGGCGGCGCTGTTAATCAGAACCGCAGGAATATTGACAATGAGATACTGAGAGTGAAAAAGAAAATGGCGGCGGGAGCGGAATTTTTTATGTCCCAGCCTGTTTTCACCCCGGAGGACGCAGATAGGCTCAGGCATATCAAGGATGAAACGGGAGCATTTATCCTCTGCGGCATTATGCCCCTGGTGAGCCGAAGGAACGCTTTGTTTATGAAAAATGAGATATCGGGAGTGAATGTGACCGATGAGATCATCGGGAGATATCCCGAAAACGGCTCCAAGGAGGAGGGCGAGACTGTGGGGATCGCTCTTGCAAAAGAGGTCATGGGTATGGTGAAGGACTTTGCGGACGGATATTATTTCACATTCCCTTTTAACCGCGTTCATATGCTGCCTGCTGTTCTTGAGGGATAATGTGACGTGATGAGGGCTTTTTAAAGAAGGTTTGCTCAATAATTTTTAAATATCGGGCGGATTTTTGGTAATAAGGGAAAAATTTGCCTTGAAGCTTTATTTTTAAGTTGTGATTAAAGAAAAATATGATATAATTATATAAATCAGATATGGGAAAGAGGAGAGCGCTATGCGGGAGTTTTTACCGGAACTGAAAAAAGACGCTGACGAGTCCGACAGCAGAACTCTTGGGCTTATTACATTTGCTGTAGCATTTATCGGATCATTTATGTGCGTGGTGAACATATTCACCCGCTGCTGGGAAATGGCTGCTATCTCGGGGGGAATTAGCCTGTGGTGCATACTTATTTTCATTATTTTCAAAAAATCGGGCAGCCTGTTTGCTGTAAGCGCAGGCACTCTTTCCGCTATTGGCGTTATGATGATGTATTTTCTGGTGACGGGCGGTGTTGACGGCTTCAGCATCGTATGGCTCCTGCTTGTGCCCCCTATCGGGATATACTGCTACAAGCTTTATTACGGCGGAGCTTTCAGCATACTGCTGGGCGTTCTTATCGCAATATACCTCTGGACGCCCCTCCACGAGCTGGGTTATGCTTACTCGGACACCTACCTTCTGAGATTTCCCATCGTTTATTTCTTTGATACGATTGTAAGCGTTTACATAAACTACAAGCTGTGGCTTTCCCATAAGCAGCAGAAGGAGCTGCTGGAAATGTCCGAACGTGCCAACAACACAAAGGGCGATTTCCTTGCAAATATGAGCCACGAGATAAGAACGCCCATGAACGCTATTGTGGGTATGTGCGAGCTTATCCTGAGAGAAAGCGACATCAGCCCTGCTGTAAGAGAATACTGCTTCAATATCCAGAATTCGGGCAGGAGCCTGCTTTCCATAATCAATGACATTCTTGATTTTTCCAAGATAGAGTCGGGAAAAATGGAGCTTATCCTCGATGAGTTCAACATCGCTTCTACCCTGAACGATGTCATCAATATGGCGGTGACAAGAAAAGAGGACAAGGATATCGAGCTTATCGTCAGAGCCGACCCCGATATACCCATCGGGCTTGTGGGCGACGAGATACGCATAAGACAGGTCATCATAAACCTTGTTACCAATGCGGTGAAGTTCACTCAGAAGGGCTGCGTGGTCATTAAGGTGACCCAGACTAAGCACGACTATGGCATAAATCTTTCCGTCTCCGTTTCGGATACGGGCATTGGCATTTCTCCCGAAAATATTGAAAAGCTTTTTAACAGCTTCCAGCAGGTGGATACCAAGAAAAACCGCTCCGTTGAGGGTACGGGTCTGGGACTTGCTATCTCAAAGCGGCTTATCAAGAGCATGGGCGGCTTTCTGAATGTCTCCAGCGTTTACGGCTCAGGCTCAGAGTTCCGCTTCGTTATCCCTCTCAAGGTCTCCGACAGCCGTCCCTTTATTTCCATCAAGGACGCTGACAAAATTCACGCTGCGGGATATATCGACCTTAACAAATTTGAGAACAGGCGCGTGGCGCAGGAATATCAGACCCTTATCGCTGAGCTCGGGGAGGGGCTTCATACGGATATCGAGCTTCTTGCCACTGCCGATGACCTGAAAGCGGCTGTGGAGTCGAAAAAATACACCCACCTTTTTGCCGCAAAGGACGAATATCTGGCTAACGAGGACTTCTTCAAGGAGCAGTCAAGGGACAAGACGGTGGTCGTTGTTCAGGACAGGCAGGGTGCTATTGACATTCCTTCCCACATGAAGTGCATTTATAAGCCCTTTTATTCCCTTTCCGTGGCTTCGGTGCTCAATAACGAGAGCATTCTTACCAATCTGAACGAGCGCAGGGATTCTTCCATCAGATTTGTGGCTCCCAAGGCAAGGATACTTATTGTTGACGATAATATCATCAATCTCAAGGTGGCTGTGGGTCTTATGAGACCCTATCATATGCAGGTGCTTACTGCGGACAGCGGTCAGGCGGCTATTTCTATGCTCCGCTCCAAGGATTTCCATCTGGTATTTATGGACCATATGATGCCCGAAATGGACGGCGTGGAGGCTACGAGGGCGATCCGTGCCATGGAGGGCGATTACTACAAGAAGCTGCCCATTATCGCGCTTACAGCAAATGCGGTAAACGGCGCAAGAGATATGTTCATAAGCTCGGGCTTCAACGATTTTATGCCCAAGCCCATTGAAATGTCCTCCCTTGACAGAGTGCTCAAGGCGTGGCTGCCCAAGGAGCTTATCAAGGCTCCCTCTGGTGAGATGCGATACCCGGGCGGCGACAGGAGAAAGCCCCGCACACAGACCGCTCAGCCCCAGAAGAAGGACGGACTTATCAGCGAGGAAACGGGTATTTTCTACACGGGCGGCGACAGAGAGGCATATAATGATATTCTGGGCGTTTACGTCCGCAAGAGCGGCGAAAAGCTGGAACAGATAAAAGACCTTTTTGAGAAGAAGGACTGGAAAAATTACGTTATCGAGGTACACGCTCTGAAAAGCTCCTCCCTCACCATCGGTGCAAAGCAGCTTTCCGAGATGGCAAAGGAGCTGGAGCTTGCGGGCAAGGGCGGTGATATCCGACTTATCGAGGAGAAAAACGGCGCTTTGCTGGAAATGTATTCCAAGGTGGCTGCCGAGGGCGCAGAGCGGCTGGGTATCTCTCTTACGCCTGCCGAGGCAGAGACGGCGGCTCCTTCTGATGAGACCCCCGCAGAGGAGACTGAGGTGCTCCCGGAAATGGCTTCGGAAAAGCTTTCGGAGATCATCAAGCGCTTATACTCCGCCTGCGACTCATTTGACGGGGACGAGATATCCGCTGCCTGCAAGGAGACTGAGGGATATTCCTTTAATGGCAAGGCTCTGAAACCCCTGTTTGACTCCGTTTGTGCAGACGCTGAGGATTTTGAGTATGACAGCGCCCGTGAAAAAACGGAAAAGCTTGCTGCTGAGTTCGGTTTATCGGAGGTGTGATATATGAGCGAGAAAAGGGTCGGCATTATTGCCGAGTGCGTTTGCGATCTGCCGAAAAATATCCTGCACGAATTTAACATCGACATCGTATGTCACCTTATTGAGACGGACAGCGGCGTTTTTACCGATACGGAGGAGATAACCGCTGAAAATATACTCCAGTATATGACGGAGGGCGGCGGAAAATCACGTTCTACGGCTCCGCCTCCCGAGGCTTACGAGGCTGCCTTCCGTAAAAAGCTTTCGGCGTATGAAGAGGTCGTTCTGGTGTCCATAAGCTCGGGCATAAGCCTTTCCTGCGAGAATGCCCGCAAGGCTGTGGAGGCTATGGGCGACGAGGGCAGAAGAGTTCACGTTTTTGATTCCCGCCACCTGTCAACAGGGCTGGGACATATGGTCATCAAGGCGGCTCAGCTTGCCAAGGCGGGCTTTACAGCAGACAAGATAATTGCCGAGCTCGAGGATATGAGAGAGATGGTCTCCACCACTTTTATTACGGAAAATGCCGATTTTCTCTGCCGCAACGGGCTTGTTCCCGATTCCGTAAGACGGCTGTGCTCCGCATTTTCTATCCACCCCGTTCTTCAGATGAAAAACGGCAGCATTGTTCTCAAGGGGATCGAGATAGGCGAATATAATGCCGCTGCATTGCGGTATGTCAGAAAAACTCTCAAAAATACCAAAAAGATCGATACAAAAAGAGTGTTCCTCACCTATGCGGGGTGCAGCGTCAGGACCGTCAATATGATAAAAAGGGAGATCGAGGGCTGCTGCGCTTTTGAAGAAATGTTCGTTACAAAGGCGTCTGCCACTATCTCAAGCAACTGCGGTCCCAACACCTTCGGCGTGTTATATGTAAAATCGAAAGGAGTCAGCTTATGAAGCATATTCTTATTGTTGACGATAACAAGACCAATCTTGCCTCCGCACGTTCGGTGCTCAGCGATACATACAAGATAACGGCGGTGACTATGGGCGCTCAGGCTCTTAAATTCCTGGAAAACAACAGCTGCGACCTTATTCTCCTTGACATAAATATGCCCGAGATGGACGGCTTTGAGGTAATGGCGAGGATACGTGAGAACGAGCACTGCGCGGGTATTCCCATAATCTTCCTTACTGCGGATAATGACGCCGCTACCGAGAGCCGCTGCCTTGAAGCGGGGGCTCTGGATTTTATTGCCAAGCCCTTTGTAGCAATGGTCATGAAGTCCCGTATCAGCAGGATACTTGAGCTTGAGGATATGCGAAAGAAGCTGGCGGATAAGCTTGAGCAGAAGATCCAGGAGGTCAGCGACATCAAGAGCCGTTCCCAGCAGGACGCTTTAACGGGGCTCTGGAACAGAGCTTACACCGAGGGCGCTGTGAACAAGCTTATTGAAGAGGGTGCCAGGGGCGCTCTGTTTATGATAGATATGGACAATTTCAAGGCGATAAACGATAATTACGGTCATCTTGAGGGAGACAAGACTCTGAAAATGTTTGCGGACACTATGCGGAATTTCTCTTCCGACGGCGATGTGCTCTGCCGTATCGGCGGAGATGAGTTCGTTATGTTTGTAAACGGCAGGACCTCCAAGGCGGAGATAGGAAATCTGGCTTCGGACATCATTTCCGATCTTTGCTACAAGATAGAGCAGTGCAAGTACGAGACAAACTCCTCCGTTTCCATCGGTATTTCCCAGACCCCCGAGGACGGCACGGACTTCAACAAGCTTTACAACTCCGCCGACAAGGCGCTGTATTACGTTAAGCAGAACGGCAAGAACTCCTTCCATTTCTTCAGCGAGCAGCGTGACGCCGAGAAGAGCAGAGGAAGCAATCTGGTGGACCTTCAGTATCTTCGCGAGGTGATGTCGAGAGCCGATTCGGGCAAGGGCGCTTATCAGCTTGACCTGGACAGCTTCCACCACGTTTACAATTTTATCCGCCGCTTTGTGGAGAGAAGCGGCAGAGACGTTCAGACTGTGCTTTTCACTGCTGTTACTCCCGAAAATACCGATGTGGGCGTTGAGGAGACGGAAATTGCCCTCGAGATGATGGAGCAGGCTATTTACACCTCCCTCCGCAGAGTGGACGTTTCCACAAGATACTCAAGCAAGCAGATAATCGTTATCCTTATGGACGCAAATCCCGAAAACGGCGCTCTTGTGGCTAAGAGGATAATCGACTGCTACAACAGGCTTTATACGGGCAAAAATGTGACTTTTGAATTCGGCATTGCTCAGATGGATAAGCTTGATCTTAAAGTGAAGAAATGACCCGTTTTGTATAATGCTAAGCAGTCTGTATAGAATATATGGGCTGCTTTTATTATTCATATATTAAATAAATTGCACCACTTGATTATTTCCGCCGGAAATGTTATAATATAGATTATTTAGATACAATAAAAGAGGTATGAGCAGTTGATAAAGAAATGGTTGATAAATTCTCCCGATGAAAATGCGGTAAAGGAGCTTTCGGCAAAGGGCGGGCTTACTTCCCTTGCCGCAAGGACGCTGGTCTCCGCAGGCATTGACACGATGGATAAGGCAGTAAGCTTTTTCGGTCAGCAGGAGGAAAAGGACTTCGATATGGGCTTTTCCGACCCTTTTCTTATCCGTGATATGGAAAGAGCCTGCGAGCTTCTGAATGAAGCTGTTGACAGCGGCGAGCTGATTTGCGTTTACGGCGACTACGACTGCGACGGAGTGACTGCCACTGCCGTTCTTTCGGGATATCTGACTGATATCGGCGGAAATGTCATAACATATATTAACGAGCGCTCAGAGGGCTACGGAATGAACCTTGAGGCTGTAAAGAAGCTCAGTGAACGGGGAGTTTCCCTTATCGTCACTGTTGATAACGGGATCTCCGCTATAGACGAAGCCGCTTTGTGCAAAGAACTGGGCATTACCCTTATCATAACCGACCACCACCAGCCAAGGGATATCCTTCCCGAGGCAGCTGCTGTAGTCGACCCCCACCGTCCCGACTGCCCCTCATTTTACAAGGATTACTGCGGCTGCGGACTTGCCCTCAAGCTTATTGCCGCTATGGAGGGCGGTGATATGGAGAGGGCGGTGGAGCAGTATTCCGACCTTGCCGCCATTGCCACCGTTGCCGATGTGGTGCCCCTTACGGGGGAGAACAGGGAGATAGTCCGCTACGGGCTCCATTACCTTGAAAACACCGAAAACGAGGGGCTGAGGGCGCTTATTGAAAAATCGGGGCTTAAACCTCCCTACACCTCCACCTCTGCGGCATTCACCCTTGCACCGAGGATAAATGCCGCAGGACGGATAGGCTCTCCCTCCGACGCACTAAAGCTTTTAATGTCCGAAACTCCCGAGGAGGCAGAGGAATATGCGGAGAAGGTATGCGCCTTAAACAGCGAGCGGAAGGAATATGAAAATAAGATGATCGCAGACATTGCTGCTCAGATAAAGGCTGACAGCACCCTCCTTGACGGCAGAGTGCTTGTATTCAGAGGGAACGGCTGGCACCATGGGGTCATCGGCATTGCCGCCGCAAGGTGTGTTGAGAAATTCGGAAAGCCCGTTTTTCTTATGTCCGCAGACGAGGGGGAAACCGAGCTGCGCGGCTCTGCCCGTTCCATTGAGGGGCTGAATGTTTTCAAGGCACTTTCCTTTGCGGAGGAGACACTGACCAAATTCGGGGGACATTCGGGTGCGGGAGGTTTTTCTCTTGAAGCGGATAAGTTCCCCATGTTCAGGCAGAAGCTTCTGGAATATGCAGATATACAGGCGGCGGAAGGTATTCCCTGTGTGCCCGTTATACAGGTGGGCGGTGCCATATCCCCCTCGGAGCTTACGGTGCAGGGAGTAAAAGGACTCACTGTTCTTGAGCCCTTCGGAGAGGGAAATCCCCGCCCCGTATTCCTTCTGCAGGGCTGCCGCATTGACGATATCATCTCCCTTTCAAACGGCGCTCACACGAAGCTCAGCGTTTCGGGGGGAGGAACACAGCTTACGGGGCTTATGTTCGGCACAAAGACCGATGAATTCCCGCTGAAAAGGGGAGACGAGGCAAATCTTCTCATATCTCCCGAGATAAACAGCTTTGGCGGCAAAGAGAGCGTGAGTCTCAGAATTACGGATATCCGCCGAAAGGGACTAAATCAGCAGAAGCTTATCGCCGCCGAGGAGACCTATTATATGTTCAGGCGGGGCGAGAAGCTTGACGGCAGGCTTATCCCTCTGATGATACCCGAAAGAGCCGACCTTGCGGCAGTTTACAAGGCGGCAGGCAGGCAGAGACTTTCTCCTATGGGGCTGTACAGCCGACTTGAAACGGAAATGAACTACTGCAAATTCTTACTTTGTCTGGATATTTTTTCCGAGACGGGGCTTATGGAATTTGACCGCTGCGCCGAAAAGGTACATATTATCCCCGGTGCGCCCAAGGCGAATACAGACCTTGCGCCCACTATGCAGCGGCTTAAAGCTTTGATATAACGGATAACTTCTTCATAAAAGGACGGTCATTGTTATGATAAATAAATCCGAAACGGTATATACCATAGATTCTCTTATTCAGAAAATACTCGATGATGAAAAGCAGTACGACCTGAGCAAGATAATCTCAGCCTATGAGCTTGCCGCAAAGGCACACGCAAATCAGGTGCGCTCCTCCGGCGAGCCGTACATCACCCACCCTGTGGCGGTGGCGTATATCCTGCTGGAGCTGGGAATGGATACCGATACCATCTGTGCCGCTCTTCTTCACGACGTGGTGGAGGACACCGACACCACCCTTGAGGAGCTGAAAAAGCTTTTCGGTCAGGACGTGGCAATGCTGGTTGACGGCGTAACAAAGCTGGGCAAGATCCCCCTTTTCACCAAGGAGGAGCAGCAGGCGGAGAATGTACGAAAAATTCTCCTTGCAATGTCCCAGGATATCCGCGTTATAATCATAAAGCTCTGCGACCGTCTCCACAATATGAGAACGCTCCAGTTCCGCCCCGCAAACAAGCAGAGAAATACCGCTCTGGAGACAATGAACATCTACGCTCCCATTGCCCATCGTCTCGGTATCCGCAAGATAAAGGACGAGATAGAGGACCTGTCATTTCGCTACCTCGACCCATATGCATATGCCGAGATCGAGCAGAGCCTTAAGATCCGCAGCGACGAGCGTCAGGCTTTCATTAAGTCCATCGAGGAGCAGATAGCAAAGCGCTTTACGGAAATGGGTCTCCCCGAGCCGCAGATGTCGGGACGTGTAAAATCCGTTTACGGAATTTACCGCAAGGCGTTTATCAAGGGCAAGGGTCTTGACGAGGTGTATGACATCTACGCCGTAAGAATTATCGTAAATACCGTAAACGAGTGCTACAATGCTTTAGGTATAATCCACGATATGTACAGACCCATACCCAACCGCTTCAAGGATTATATCGCCACACCCAAGGCGAATATGTATCAGTCCCTCCACACCACCGTTATCGGCAGAGAGGGCATTCCCTTTGAGGTGCAGATAAGAACGGTGGATATGAACTACACCGCCGAATACGGAATTGCCGCTCACTGGAAATACAAGGAGGGCATCAAGGGCAAGGACAAGCTGGAAAGCCGCCTTGCATGGATAAGGCAGATAATCGAGGCACAGCAGGAGACGGACGATGTTGAGGAAATTGTCCGCACCATCAAGAGCGATCTTGCTCCCGAGGATATTTTCGCATTCACCCCCAAGGGAGATATCATAACCCTCCCCGCAGGAGCCACCATTATAGACTTTGCCTATGCTATCCACACACAGGTGGGCAACAAGATGAAGGGCGCAAAGGTGGACGGAAAGCTTGTGTCCCTTGATTATCAGCTCCAGACGGGCGAGATAGTTGAGATACTCACCTCCCAGTCCCCCGACCATGGACCAAATCGTGCGTGGCTTGACATCTGCAAGACAAACGAAGCAAAGTCCAAGATACGCTCCTGGTTCAAAAAGGAGCGCCGTGAGGAAAATATCGCAAACGGAAAGGAAGCCATCGAGCACGAGTTCAAGCGCTTCGGCATAAACATTCCCCCCGAGGAGATGGAAAAATTCCTGGCGGACGATATGAAGCGGCATAACTGCGCCGAGCTGGACGATTTCTATGCCGCAGTGGGATACGGCGGAATAATCCTTTCGAGGATAATGCCCCGTCTCAAGGACACATATGCTAAGCTCACCGCCGCTCCTGCCGCAAAGCCCGTTCCCTTCTCCCCCAGAAAGAGCAATACGGGCATTATCGTGGGCGGCGAGAGCAATATCGACGTGAAGCTTTCCAAGTGCTGCAATCCTCTGCCCGGAGAGGACATTATCGGCTTTATCACCAAGGGTCACGGCGTTTCCGTTCACAGAAAGGACTGCTCCAAGTATGTTGAGGCAATGGAAAAGGGTATCGAGACCGACCGCTGGGTTGAGGTAACATGGGCTGAAAATGCAAAGGAAAACGACAATCCCATATTCAAGGCGGCTATCGATGTGGTTTCCTATGACGGCATCACTCTCCTTGCAAATGTTGCGGCAGTTACCGCAGAAATGCGCATACCCGTTTCCGAAATGTCCACAAAGACACTGAAAAACGGCAACGCAAACCTTATTATGACCTGCTCCATAGCAGGCGTGGGACAGCTTACTCAGCTTATCGGCAGACTGAGAAAAATTCCCGATGTTATCAGCGCTGAGAGAATTATTAAGTGATATCCTATAGGATATCATATCCGAAAGGAGACTTCTATGAAGCTTCATCTGAAAAACGGAAGATACCTTGATGTGCGCACTATGACCGTAAAGCGGGGCAGCGTCTGCACCGACGGCGGCGTATTTTCCTATGTGGGCGAAGATCCCCCCGAGGATAGCTTTGACCGTATTATCGACCTTAACGGAAACCTTGTAATTCCCGGTCTCTGCGACGCTCATACCCATTCGCCTATGGTTTTCCTCCGTTCCTTTGCGGAGGACCTGCCCCTGGACAAATGGCTTACCGAAGCGGTTTTTCCCCATGAGGCAAAGCTTACTCCCGAGGATAATTATACGCTTACAAAGCTTGCGGTGGCAGAGTATGTCTCAAACGGCATAACCTCCTGCTTTGATATGTACTATTTCCCCGAGGCAATGGCGAAGGCTTTTACCGAAACGGGCTTTCGCTGCGTTTTCTGCGGTGCCCTCAACAATTTCAGCGAGTCTCCCGAGAAGCTTGAGGAATACTATCTCAAATTCAATGATCATGACCCGCTTATCTCATACAAGCTGGGCTTTCACGCGGAATATACCACAAGCCTTGAGCTGATGAAGGCTGTTGCGGGGCTTGCTCACAAGTACAAAGCCCCCGTATGGTGCCACAACAGCGAAACAAAGTCCGAGACAGAGGAATGTATCGCCCGTTACGGCAAAACTCCCACGGGAATAATGGACAGCATAGGAATGTTCGATTTCGGCGGGGGCGGATATCACTGCATATATCTCACTCCCGAGGACTATGATATATTTGCCCGCCGCAATATGACCGTTGTTACAAACCCATGCAGCAATTTAAAGCTTGCAAGCGGCATTGCAGACACGACCGAGGTATGCAGACGGGGAATAGGTCTTGCCATAGGAACAGACGGAGCCGCCAGCAACAATGCCCTTGATATGTTCAGGGAGATGTACCTCTGTTCGGTGCTCCGGAAGCTCAGAAGCAATGACGCAGCTGCAATGCCTGCGGAAAATGTGCTGAGAGCCGCCACACTTGGAGGAGCCGCGGCAATGGAGATAAACAGCGGCGTTATAGAAACAGGCAGGAACGCCGATTTTGCGGTGATAGATATGTCCGCGCCCAATATGCAGCCCGAGAACGATATTGTTAAAAACCTCGTGTACAGCGGCTCGGGGGCAAATGTGACAATGACCGCCGTGAACGGAAATATCCTCTATGAAAAGGGCGAATTTTTCATAGGTGAGGATATGGACGCGCTTTACGGCATGGTAAGAAAAATCTGTGAAAGGATATTTTCGTGACAGATGAAAATGACCGATAAGATAACCGCCCTCAGCGGAGTTGCCGCAAAGAGGGCGGCGCTTTATAATAAGCTTGGGATAGAGACCGTGGGCGATCTCATAAACCATTTCCCAAAAAGCTACACCGATTATTCGGAAACGGTGAAGATAGCAGACGCCATTGTTAACGAGCAGGCTGTCATAAAGGGCTTTGTTACAAAGAAAATTCCTGCCGCACGTATAAGGCAGGGGCTTGTGCTCTACAAGGTCATAGTGGACGACGGCAGCGACACTCTCACCGTTGTGCTGTATAACAACCGCTTTGCCTATGAAGCTCTGGAAATTGACAAGGAATACCGCCTTTTCGGACGGGTCACAGGGGGCTTTACCCGCAAGGAAATGAACACCCCTCAGATCATCGCGGCAGATGAAACAAATCTTATCCGCCCGAAATACGCCCTTACCGAGGGGCTCAGCGCACAGATGGTCATTACCAATATGACCGAGGCTCTGCGCTCGGTTTCCGAGCAGATAGAGGAGTTTATCCCCGATGATATCAGGCAGAGATATGAGCTTT
>NZ_JBJERV010000066.1:0-7753 GCF_051882455.1 Huintestinicola sp.
TGCTTTTTGTGTCATTATTTTTTTAGGTGTTGCACTTATATTGTAAATCTATCATAGATAGATCTCCAATTCCTTTCATACAAGCTTTTATGATATAGCTTAGTTAAATTTTAACTAAGCTATATCAATTATATATCAAAACAACCTATTTGTCAATATTTTTAGTTAAAAATGCTATAATAAAAATATTGGAGGTCGGATGATAATGAAGCTCGGAGAAAAGATACGCAATGCCCGTGAAGATATGGACTTATCGCAGACAGATATGTCAAAACTTATTCCTATGAATCAGTCGAACTACTCCAAAATAGAAAGAGACATTCAGGAACCGAATATGGAACAGCTTAAAAGGATATGTCAGATACTGAAATTAGACCCCAGATATTTGCTTGACCTTAACGAATTTGAATTTGTAACCACCCTTGACATGAAACTTCTAAAAGATATAAAGTCTCTCATCAGCAAACACAAACAAGAAAAATAACGACCGCTTCTGCACATTTTCTCATGCAGAAGCGGTCAAATTATAATATCACTTTTTCATAATATCCGGATTTTTCCTCTTTTTGTCCTCGTAAAGCGCCGAGTCGGCATAGTCCATAAACTGCTGTATATTAAGCTCGGGAGAGCATACCAGCTCGTAAATGCCCACGCTTACGGTAACATTGTAGGGCTTGGGGCTTGCCTCGTTGTGAGCGGCGGCAATGCTCTTGATACGTGCGGGGAGCTTAGCGATTATCTCCCTGTCGTCGCAGATGGCAAAAGCGGCAAATTCATCTCCGCCTATGCGGGCGACCACATCGGAATTTCTGAGACTGCTCTTTATCACATTAGCCGCAGTAACGATAGCATAATCTCCGTCCTCGTGACCGAAGCCGTCGTTTATTTTTTTCAGGTTGTCCAGGTCGCCGAAAATGACCACCGCCTGCCTGCCCTCGTTTTCGGGAGCCTTGAGGATACGGTTTGCGAACACGTAAAATCCGCGCCTGTTGTAAATGCCCGTAAGCTCGTCGGACATGGACATACGGCTGAGCTGATTGTTCCTGTTCTGTATCTGGTCAAGGGAGCTTTCAAGCTTCGCCACCAGATTTATGAGCTTTATGGCAGTGCATATCTGGGGAGTGATGGAATATATGTACGGGAAGTACTCGTTCTCAAGCTCAAACACCATGACCCCGTACTGCTCCTCGTTCATATACAGCGGAAAGACCACCATAGTCCGCCGCCTGTCGGGAGGGGTGTACATATTGTCAAGTATGGCGGAGGAGGATATTTTCTGCGCCTCGCCATTAAGTGTTGCAAGCTTGTCGCCATCGTGATACGCCCTGAGAAGCACCGTGTCGGGCAGTATCCACCTGCTCTTTGCGCTGTGGAGCATAGGCTCCTCGTAAACGTAAATATAGCTGCTGTCCACATGAGCACGGTAAAGATTGTTCACCACCGCAAAGAAGCTTTTCTCCACATTGTTGCCGAAAATGGTCATATCCTTGGTGATGTTGCTTATAAGGAAATGAGTGAAGGTGATATCGTCCACCTTGCTGTAATGAATGCCGACTATCCTCTCAGCCGCCGCCTCAGTGATATCCTCGGTGATGTTGTCCACGCTTATCATTCTCTCGGGGCACTTGTCCGAGCAGAGAGTTTTTGCGGCAACTCGTGTATTTTTGGCAATGCGAAGCAGCGCCTCGGGAGATGTAAGCTCCAGAGTCTCGTCTCCCAGAAGTCTCAGGAAAACGGATTTCGAGAGCATTTCCTCGTCCCCCCCGTTGCCCTGGGCAAATTCCAGAACGGCGGAAAGGAATTTTCGCAGTTCAAAAAGCGCCTCGCTTCGTGTAAGCAGCTCATCATAGCGCTGTATCTGAGCAGAAAGTATCTCATCGGCAATTTTAAGGGAAGCGTCGCCCCGTGAAGCAGCCTGCTCCGCAGCGGAAACAGCCTGTCCCTTGCAGCCGCATGAAAATCTGAAAACGGGAGAGGAACCGAGACTGATATCCTCCACCTTTTCCTTCTTAGCCAGACGAACAGCCTCCGCCACAGCTCTGTAGCCCAGAGCGGAAGCGTCCGCGCGGACGGTGGTAAGTCTGGGACGGAGCGCCAGAGCCACCTCCGAATCGTCATAGCCCGTAACGGCGATATCCGTGCCCACACGCAGACCTCTGCGCTCAATAGCCTTATATCCGCCCTTGCACATCATATCGTTGGCAAAGCATATAGCGTCTATCCTGCCCTCGTTCCTGTCGATAAGGTCCCCAACGATATCCACGCAGTATTCGGAAAATTTTCCGTATGCCACCATTTCAGGGTCGAACTCAATGCCATTCTCGGCAAGGGCTTCCTTGTAGTAGCCCAGGCGCTCCTCAGCGTCGGAATTGCCCTTGGGACCGCTTACAAATGCGATATGCTTTCTGCCGTGCTTTTTTATAAGATGGGAAACCAGCTCCTTAATGCCGCTTCCCGAAAGCCTTACGCAGGGATATCCCTCCACCTTGTTCTCCATAGTGAGGATAGGCAGACCCTTGTAGCCGTCCAGAAAGCGCTTGAACGCCTCGGGAGTAACAAAGGAGCCTACCGTTCCCGCAGAAACTATGACAGCGTCCAGAGCTTTCGAGGAAACATAGCTGTAGACCACATTATTCTGATACTCGTAGGCTGTAAATTTCTTATCGTCAAGCTGGCTGTTGAGGGAGCGTCCCGGGAAAATAGCCAGGTTAACGTCAAGCTCTCTCGCCGCCGCAGCAGCACCGTTCAGGACAGATTTCGAGTAATCGTTATCAAGATGATGTATCATAAGACCTATCGTTAACCTTTTTTTCAAAACAGCTCACTCCTTTGCAGCGACGTTACGATAATCGGTGAATTATTTATATCATACCATATTTTTCAACGTCATTCAAGTAGTTTTGTGAAACTATTACAATGTTTTTTTGACATCTTTCAGTCCAATAATTTGATGATATATTTTATTCGGCTATGTCCGAAAAAATACGGAGAAGCCCGCAGACCTCTCCGTTATTTATACTATACTTTTATTAGTTCATCTCAGCTATCCTCTCAAAGCTGAGCCTTCCCCCGAAAATATCCAGGGCACTGCCCACAGTAAAATCCACATTGCCCTTTCCGAGAGCCCGAAGCAGCTCAATATCCTCATATGAGCCGATACCTCCCGCATAGGTGGAAACGATGCCCTCCGTGTTTCCGAGGAGCGAAGCGATGCCCTCTTCAATGCCCTTCTGCTTGCCCTCCGCGTCCACGGCGTGTACCAGAAATTCATCGCAGTATCCCTTGAGCATAAGGATATTCTCCCTTGTTACCTCCATGTCCGTAAACTTCTGCCACCTGTCGGTAACTATGAAATATTTCCCGTCCCTTTTGCGGCAGGACAGGTCGAGAACGATATGCTCCGCTCCCACAGCGCTTTTAAGTCGGTCAAGCCTTTCAAAGCTGATGCTGCCGTCCTTGAAAACATATGACGTGACAATAACATGGGAAGCTCCCTTTTCAAGGTATTCCGAGGCGTTTTCATCGTTCACTCCCCCGCCTATCTGCATTCCCCCGGGGAACTCCGCAAGAGCCGCAAATGCCTGCCTGCGGTCAGCTTCATAATACTCCGAGCCTGCGGGGTTGAGGATAATTACGTGCCCCCCGCTAAGCCCCCTGCTTTTGTACAGGCGGGCATAGAGATCCCCTCCCTGCTCAGAGACAAAATTCTCGTCAGCATGGGAGTTTTTGTCCGCAAGACTGCCCCCCACTATCTGCTTGACGCAGCCGTTGTGTATATCAATGCAAGGTCTGAATTTCATAATATAAAATATCCTTTCAAATCATTCGTCCCTGAGAAAGCCCCTGCCCAGAGCGTCTTTCAGAGCCTCCTCCATATATTCCCACAGCTCCTCCGAGCCGAGGGAGATGTGCCTGTTTCTCTCGTGTACCTGACTGTAGGAAACGCTGTGCTCCTGCCAGCTTATGCCGTTTTTGCTGAAATTGAGAAGCATGGGCTGCATTCTGTCCAGCGCCGCCGCAAAGCGTGATTCTGCGGTGTCCATCGCCTCAAATTCCTCCCATAAGGCTCTGTACTCCTTTTGCTGGTCATCGGGAAGTATGCCGAAAAGACGGTCAGCCGCCCTTTCCTCACGTTGGCGCTTTGACTTGTAGCCCTCGGTGTCATAGCAGTAGGTGTCCCCCGCATCTATCTCCACAATGTCGTGGATAAGCACCATTTTCATCACCCGAAGGAGGTCAACGGGAACATTTGCGTGCTCCGCAAGTGTCATTGCAAACAGGGCAAGATGAAAGGAATGCTCGGCGTCATTCTCCCTGCGCCTGTGAACGCTGTCGTCCCCCTCGAAGTCGCGCATGGACTCCGACCGCTTCTCGTCCTTTATGATATATGTCTGCCTGTAAAGGCTTTTCATTTTGTCCGCCTCAAGAAGAAACTCTATCTGCTTTTTCAGTCTTTCGGATATCATCAGAACCGCTCCTTAATTTAATTCTATATACATATTATACATCTCCCTCACCGCACTTGTCAACCGAAAAAAGCTGTGAAGTTAAGCTGTCCGATGATTGACAAAGCTATGGCAATATGATATGATATAATACAGTAGTAAGAACCCGTCTTCACAAGCATATGCACACGTCTTTTCGGCAAATTTTGCCGCAGACTGCGTTAAAAATCCTTGCCGGGCGACAGCCCGCCTGCGGATTTTTGCCTTGTCTGCTACAAAATTATGCTCGAAAATCCGCACACATTTCTTGTGAAGACAGGTTCTAAAAAATTTCTTCCGCAAGCTGCAAAATGCAGAAGCAAAAGAGGGTGAGCAGTATTGATAAGATGGTTTGTTGAGCTGAATTTCCCCACGCTGATAATCCTCGTGTTCATGTCAGTCTTTCTGATGATAAACTCGATATTCCGGAGAAAGATAAACAAGACCTTCGGACTGAGCCTTATTGTGACCGTTACCGAAATGCTCGCATACTCCGCCGAGCTTTGGATAGCGGAAAACGGCGGCTCCACATCACTTTGCATATTTTTCTGTGCCATGGGATATGCAGTCCGACCCATAATAATATATCTCTTTGTCAAGCTGTCCATACGCAACGATAATACAAGCGCTTTGTTCCGCCGCCTGATACTTGTCCCCATGTTTCTGAATACTCTGGCAGCCTTTTCCGCATTTTTCACGGATATCGTCTATACATACAACTCCTCGAATGAATTTGTGAGAGGACCTTTAGGATATTTTACCCATCTGGTATGCATATTCTATATGATACTGCTGATGCTGCTGACGATAAGGAGATTCTGCCGCAGAGACTACTCGGAGGGGCTTATAATATTTCTGATAGTGACCGTAAACATCATCGCAATGTACACCGAATCATTTATAGGAATGTACGGCACGGGCAGATCTGCCTATGCGCTGTCCATCGTGTTCTACTATCTGTTTTTCAGCGTTGAAAGCTTCAAGCGGGACCCCCTTACGAACGCCCTTAACCGCCGCTGCTTCTACATTGATTCCGAAAAGCACAGGGAGGAGCTTACAGCCGTAGTATCCATCGACCTCAATGACCTGAAAAAGATAAACGACACCATGGGTCATGCCAAGGGCGACGAAGCCATCTGCACCGCCGTAAATTCCATCGACAAAGCAGTTCCCAAGGGCTGTACCCTTTACCGCACAGGCGGCGACGAATTTATGATACTGTGCATAAGAAAGGAAAAGAGCGATGTGGAAAGGCTGCTGTCGGATATCCGTGCGGAGCTGAAAAAGACCCCCTACACCTGCGCCATAGGAGCGGCATACACAAACGGCGAGGAGCTCGACAGCGTATGCGCCCGTGCCGACGCGGAGATGTACAGGGATAAGCAGATCTATAAATCCAAAGCGGCAATGTAAAAAATACCTGCACATGAAAACCGGCAGGTGTTCTGACGAATATTTGACGAATATTCTTTCTGTAGTTTTAGAATAAACTAATAAATTTTGATAACAAATACAAATCAAATGCAAAAAAAAAGAGCCCCAAAACCAACGCATTTAAGCGGATTTTGGGGTGTTTTATCTTGGTCGAGGTGACGTGACTTGAACACGCGGCCTCTTCGTCCCGAACGAAGCGCTCTACCAAACTGAGCCACACCTCGGTAAATTCCATTATACCATAGAGAAACAAGTTTGTAAATAGATAATATTAAAATTCAGTAAAAATGCACATATTTTTCAGTTTTCATACCTGCGGTCAAAAGTCCCATAAAAAATATAAATTTCCGACATCTGTTCAAATATTATGTAAAATCGCACTTTGGTTGACATTTTATAACAAAATGTAATTTGACAAGCTGCGAACAAACAAGTATAATATTATTCAGAGGTGAATACTTATGTCCGTTTTACCGACCGCGGCGGCAGGCGGTAAAGAAAGCGCTGCCGTACTTTCCATAGTGTTTGAAAATTACCTGAAGGTGGTCAAGCTCAACGTTTTCACAGGCAGCTTCCGCCTGATAAAAACATACCGCGATCATCGCGATAAGGGGGCTGAGACTTCAGGCTCCTTTTTTGAATATGCAAAAAGATCGGTGAGAGAAGGTACCGTTCACAGGGACGACAGCGGAATTTTTCTCAGATATCTGGACTCGGATTACCTTGCAGGCAGACTTTCGGGAGGCACAGGCGGCAAGCATATCATGCTCCACGGTCTCAGATGCCGCATATTCAGCGAATACAAGAATGTGACTATGGAAATAATCGCATCAAAGGACTTCTCCCGTGAACACCCCTGGGCAATAATGGGCATATCCTGTACGGACAAGCTCCGCTCCGATATAGGAGCAGTGCTTGACAAGGCGTACTGCAAGATAGTTCACGTAAGGCTTACCGACGGATATTACGAGCCCGTCTACATGACCGACAGCGAAATAAGCGCCGAGGAGAGCCTTGCTCCCGGAATAGTAAACTGGTTTGCGGGCTTTGCTGTGGCAGGAAACGTTCATGAGGATGACATGGAAAAATTCCTGCGCTTTATGGATATGGGGCACCTTCGCCGCCTTCTTGAAGAAAGGGAGGAAGCTCAGCTGTCCTACCGCCGCAGGATAAACGGGGAATACAGACCCGTATGCATGAAAATAGTCCGCAGCCCGGACTACACCCATGAAGATCCGTGGGCGCTTACATATATATACGAGGAGGACCCCGAGGGAATATATCTTGCCCGGCGGGAAACTTCCGAAAAATATTTCGGTCATTCCGATATTATGACAGGCATACGCAGCAGGCAGTGCTATGAGGAGCTTTGCAGGGAATACGTGAACGCAGGCAGGAAGGAGCCTGTGGGAGTGCTGTATGCGAAGCTGTCCGCCGACCGTGAGGACAATGATACCGCACGAGAAAATCAGCGCATATTTGCCCTTATCCTCATGGAGACCTTCGGCAGGGAAAGGACCTTCAGGATAAGCGAAAACGAATTTGCGGCAGTCTCCTTCGGCGGCAACGGCGAAAGCTTCAGGCGCCGTGCAGCAGGCTTCTGTTCGGAATACATCAGGAACGTAAGCCGAAGGGCAATGACAGGCTTTTTCAGAGACGAAGCGGCTGAAAGCATAACCTCTGTCATGGAGATATGCAAGGAATATGCCTCCGGGGACGTATTTCTCCGGGACGATGACGAATATTAAGCTTGGGTGTGCTCCCTCACGGGGGAGCGCACATTTTTATCGTGATATGAAAAAAGGAAAAGAAATTTCGCAAAAGTTAAATTTTCA
>NZ_JBJERV010000067.1:0-32764 GCF_051882455.1 Huintestinicola sp.
TGCTTAAAAAGTTTTTTCAGTGATTTTGTTGCACTTGACTTGACAATCTATCATTTTTCTTTTTCCCGAAAAGGCTTAATTTCTTCGGCTTCGGCTTTACATACTCCATCTGCGGCATAGGACCGTTATTTCGCACCCTTACAGACACATCGGGAACTGAGCCTTCCGCATCCATAATTACCGCTCTGTAAGGGATAAGCCTGCCTTTTTTTACCCTGACAGCGTCCTCAGGGCTGTTAACGGGAACAATATTCGGATTGATCTCCATAGGCTTATACGCACCCGCAGCCTTGTAATACTCATAGTCAGCAGGAGTAAGGTTCTGTATCTCGACCGCAAGCCGCTGAAATTTCAGATCAACTCCCACACCGTAAAAATCCTCCGAATGGATCATTTCGTTATTATAGATAAGAACAGCCGTACGAATATGGTCTTCAACCTCATCAACATCTCCGATACAGCAGGTAACATCTCCGCCGAAGCCGTTCATTGCTGCGGTATGTATTTTCAGCATATTCATATCGTTTGCGGAAGTACCCTCTGTGTCAACGAGAAAATCAAATATTTTCTCTCTGTAATAGGGGTGCCGTCCGAACTGCACCTGACGGTCAAGCCAAGCCTTGTGGCGGTGTCCTATAAGTCCGTTTTCAAGCCTGCCCACATAGAAAATAATGTCGGTATCCTTCATAACATCTTCAAAGCACCTTGCCCAGTCATCAGCCTTATTCAGGCAGCATACGCAGTTGGTATAGCAGCTGTAGCAGGCAGTGCAGCCGAGTATCTTATAATCTCTGATGTTGACGCGTGAGACCGACGCACCCTTTTCCGCAAGGAGCTTTTCCGCTTTTTCTGCGGCAGCCGAGACCCGAGGGTCATCACCGTCCGAAACATCAAAGACCACAGCTCTGCATTTGTCGTCCTTGAATTTTCCGTCCGAACCGCTGACACGCTCCTTGATAAATTTAAACCACCTGATGATCTCCTTTCGTCCGTTATCGCTCAGAATGCTCACATCAAACTGAGACAAAGGGCGTTCATATCCGATACCGTGATTATCAAGGAAATTCTCCACATAGCCCTGCATAGTGATGTCCATTATCTTTCCGCTGGTAGAGTACAGCACAAAGGTCTTTTTCTTCATTATGTCCCCGAATTTTTCGTAAAGGTCATCGAGAAACATCATCATCTGATGAGGAACGCTGAAATGAAAAAGAGAGGTTATCAGCATTATGAGATCGCCCTTTTCCAGAGCAGCTCCGTCATCATCGGAGCATTCGCATTTTCCGCCGACAAGCCTTATATCAAAGCAGTCCTCCGCGAACACCTTCTGAAGATACAATACAGACTGATATGTAATGCTTGTTTCATTTTTGGGTGAGAAGCTGAATACGGTCACATTCATTGCACAGAAGTCCTTTCATAAGTTTATGATTTAATTATAACCTATACCTGCTGACATTGCAATCGTTTTCGTAAAGTCCGAAGTAAAATATCAGCGGTTCTTATTGTGCAATATCACCATTTTTTTATTAAAATGTCAAAAGATATGCTGCAGACAGCCGTAAAATGAAGATACACACGCAGGATATTTTATTTCCGTCTTGAACCATCTGTGTCGTACTCTCTGTAAGCCACCTTTTCTCCGTTTCCGTTATACCAGGTAATACACAGATACCCGTCATCGTCAACATAAACTTTATATGTCCTGGTCATTTTTTCATTCTTATTCTCATCAAGATAACACTGAAGAATTACATTTCTGTCAGAGTCAATATAATAGCGGACATACGGATAATTAGCGTCATCATTCTTTCGCGTATAGCTGTATCCCTCAGATGTCATATCAGGCTTGCCGTAAAAGTTAGTTTTTCTTGTTTCAAGAGAAATAACGCGAAGATTTATAAGCTCATTATCAGGATCATAGCTTTCCACATATTTTTCCAGCCCATTTTGCCAGTACCACGTCACTTCATAACTTCCGTCTGAATTCACCCCTGTCAGCTTTGAATGAATGGTTCCACTGACGTAATAGGAGGTAAAGTCCTCTGCTTTGACAGAAATTTTTTCTGTGATAGCGGGTTCTGTCACCTTCTCCAATTGCTGTTCTGCAGATATGTCTGTGGTTTTTTCGGGTACGTATTGCACAGAAGGAAAAGTTGTGACAGCTGCCGCGGTCAAAGAAGCCTGCGCAGTCGTTGTCTCAGATACATCAGCTGCAGTTTCAGCCGACTGAGGCTCAGCAGCTTCGTTTTCTTTCTGAATGATAATATCGTCCGCATCATAATTCGATCCATCGTACTCTGCCTGCGGCGCTGTGTTCTCTTCCGAATGTACACTCACCGATTTGATGGGGAAACTTTCAGAAACAACAGCAGTTGTTTGCTCAAAAGCAACGGCAGTCTCTGTCATATTTACCAAGCTGGTGCTTTCGCTTTTCTTTCCCGCAGCTAATGCAGCAGCTCCCACCGCACAAATCAAAGCGGCTGCAGAAACAGCTGCCGTTGCTGCTGTCGAAACAGACCTGTTTTTGCTGAGCAGTGCGCGTTCCATCTCTTCCGCATTTCTGTATCTTCCGTCGGGATCTTTGCACATAGCTTTCAAAATACAGCTTTTCAGTTTTGACGAGACCTTTATACCTCTGAAATCAGCACAGCCGTCTGAGGGTATCCTTCCTGTCAGAATATAATAAAGAGACGCTCCCACACCGTAAATATCTGTACGGATATCAATATACGCCATATTAAGATTTTTTGTCCGCGTAGAATTCAGACTGCTGTTGCTGCCGTCATCGAGCTCAGTTTCATCATCGCCGATAAACCTGGTCAGCTCGTGAAAAGCGTCCACCTTAGGAACGCTTACCATTCTGCGGAACTGTTCAGGTGCAGCAAAATTTTTGGAACCGCCGGCAGGTGCCGCAATACCGTCTTTGGATATCATACTTATATTAAAATCTATCAGACAGATATTGTCATAGGGCGTCAGCATAATATTCGACGGCTTAATATCGCTGTGAATTATGGGAGGTATATGACCATGAAGATATTTCAGAGCCGAGCACAGCTGAACGCCGTATTTTATCACCTGATTTTCCGAAAATCTTCTTCCTCCCTCAATAAGCTGCCTGAAATTTTTCCCCTCAATATATTCCATAACGGTATATATTTCATCACCGTCCTCAACAAAATCAATGACCTGCGGAAGGTACTCATTTTTTAATTCCTTGAGGATATCCACTTCGGCCCGGCTGCACAGAATATCCCTGACATTATCCTTGATAAGCTTCACCGCAACATTTTTTTGCATTCTGAGATGATAAGCCTGAAAGACCGTTCCGCCGCCGCCGGAGCCTAAGGCTGCGACGATCTTATATGTATCATTAAGTATCTGACCGATCGTTATCATTTATAGATCACCTTTTATACTGTGATAATCGCAAAGCCGCCTCATTAAAAAAGGCGGCCTGCGGTTATTTCAAAAAATTTTTTATCTCTTACGTCTGCATTTTTTCCTGACCGAAACGGCGGCAAAGGAAACTCCGATAACAGCCGTAAGCATAACAGCGGCGCAAATGCACACAACAGTCTGCTCGGTGCGGTCCATTGTCAGGAGCTTAACACTTTCAAGTCCTGCTCCCGAATCAACGTAATCAACATAAACTACCTCGTCCTTGCTGGTGACATAGCCTGCGGCAGCCGAAATTTCCTCGAACTGCTCCTCGGTAAGATCATCTACATAAAGTGCTACAGGAGAGAATTCATTCATAGAAAATCTTACACAGACATTTCCGCCCTTTTTGGTAATATAGGAGTCAACTTCCTCCATAACATCATTGTGGTTGATATGGAAAACTCTCATTCTGTTTCTCAGCTCAAACATTTCATCGGGAACAACGATATAGAAGGTTATTTTTGCTCCTTCGGGCAGGGAGCTCATCTCCTCATTGGTATCGGCATTAAACAGATCCATATTAAAGGGGTAGTAAACGTAATCCTTCTGACCGACCTTCTTTGCAAAGTCGCAGATAAGTCCCGAAAATCTCAGAGAAGTGTCCTTTGTCTGATCCATTTTCAGCTTAACAGAGCAGTTTAGCTTATTCGTGTCCACCTTGAAATATGCGAGCTTCAGATCGGTGTGGTTGTTTATCTTGATTTCGTAGTCATCTTCGGTAATATCGCCTTCGGATATCTGAGGCTGAATATATGTGGGCGTTTCATAATAGTAAAACTCATCGTCGTCATCATCTTCTTTTTGCTCAGAAACATTTATTATGTATTCCTTATGAACAATCTCGGTAATAACTCCGGGAGCGCAGTATACGGAGGAATTGTTCGTTCTGAAGCCGCATACATACTTGACAGTTGCCGTACCGTTCATAAGAGCTTTGATATATCCGCCCGAGTTAGAAGCCACGCTTGGAGCGTAGTTGACCTCTTCGAGAGTATCAACATAGCTGTAATATTCGTAGCCGTACGTTTCATCATATGTTTCTATACGAGCGTTGTAAGATCTACCCTTTTCAAGGTCTACCAATCTTGAAGTATATCTATGCACAAAGGGCTCGTAGTCCACATAAACATATACACTGTCGCTTACTCCCTGTTCAGTGGTGCAGAAAATTTTTGCAGTGCCCTTGCCCACAGCTGTAACAACTCCGCTGTCGCTGACAACAGCTACATTCGGCTCATTAGTGCGCCAGGAACAGCTTGTATTGAGAGTTGCCTCATCTGCACCTTCGGGAAATTCCTTGGTAAGTTTGAGCTGATAGGTATCACCCGTATTGAGATAAAGGGTAGAAGGTGAGACTGTTACAGTCATTACGCCCTCGTTTGAAACTTCAACCAAATATCGGAAGACATAAACATTATAGCCTGTCTCATTGCTTCCCGAATAGTAGCAGCGGTTATAATATGTACTGCCGGGTCCCACAGCCTTATACTCCTGTGTACTGTAGTTTTCACAGTTCAGGACACTTGAATCGGGATCATAGTCAAGACTGTAAATGTTTGATGCATTCCAGGAGGATTTAAATTCTGTCATTCCGTATGGGATCACAGAGTTAATATCTGTACCGAAGGAAAATGTATCTCCCACATTCATTGATACCCTTCTGTATTCCACAACGGCGCCCGAATAAACATTTTCGCTTACGTTAAAGCTCAGCGTATAAATTGTTCCTTCACTGCCCTTAACAGAAATGCTTCCTTTTCCTGAGCCTGTGGGAATAAATATAATTCCGTAATCAGACATTGAGATCTCAAAATCATTCATTCCGTTCGAAGAAAATGAAGTAATTGAATTTACGCCCTCCCAGAAGTATGGCTGATAAATATCCAGCTGTATAGTTCCGGCATCTGATTCTGTGTCCGACGAGCCTCCGTAGCTTCCGTTCTTTGAAAACTCATAGCTTTTTGAAGCATAAAGCTCGGTAAAAGCCAGACCATACCCGGCTGTGGAAAGGTCAGCCATACCGACCGTAAGCTTATATGACGAACAATCATATGTGCTCGGGAAGATCATATCAAAATATCCGTATTTGTAGCCATCGTTTCCGCTCAGATCAGATGAGATGCAGGATATCTGACGCCAGCCGCCGTTTGACTTGCCGTAAAGGACTGCACCAACGGCATAGTTATCCGCATTATGGACAACTTCGTCTGAACGGTATGAAACAGAGAAAGCCACCTCGCAGTCGTCCTTACCGAAAGAAAGTTTTCCTATACGTGCCTCAATATTGCCTTCCTGATTTTCATGCACCGTAATACTATGCGACAGTGCGGACGCATTTACCGGGAAAAAGCCTATCAGCATAAAGGCGGCAAGCATAAATGCCAGGACCCTTGGCAGAAAGGCAGTTTCCCTTCTGGGAACAAACTCTTTCATCTTAAAACCTCCGTTTAAAAATAATATATCAGAAACGCCGAAGGGCGAATCTTTCTCAATAATAATTGGCGGTGAATTTGACCCCGGGCATTTTCTCCCGAAGAATATCCACCTGCTCCTCCGGAATATTGCAGCGGACAATGGATATCTTTTTCAGACTCTCCATATCTGCAAGGCAGGAAGCGTCGCTTATAAGCGTATTTCTGAGATACAGCACCTCAAGCCCCGAAAGCTTTTCTATGCCGCTTATATCGGATATCCCGTTGCTGCTCAGGGACAGAAAGGTCAGTTCTTCCAGCCCCAAAGCAAAGGAAATATCCGTAAGCTCATTTTCCGCAAGATTTATTTCTTTCAGCTTTGTAAGCCCGGAAACGGGACTCGCAGAAGAAATGCGGTTGGAATGAGCCGACAGCAGCTGAAGCTCCCTGCAGTCTGAAAGGGGCGAAATATCCGCAATGCTGTTGCAGTTGAGATAAAGTATCTTTAAGCCCCTACAGCCATTCAACGGCGAAATGTCCGATATAAGGCACTTGTCGGCATAAAGCTGCTCCAGCCCAGACAGCTCCTTCAAAGGCGAAAGATCGCTGATATCGTTCATATTCATCATAAGCTTGGTAAGCTTTTTCAGCTGCGATATGGGAGATATATCGGTTATTTCCGTTGCCTGGATACAAAGCTGGTCAAGCTCTGTCAGTCCCGATATGGGAGCAAGGTCGGAAACGGGATTGTCATTCACCGTAAGTCTGGTAAGCCCTTTAAGCTCCGACAGAGGTGAAAGGTCGGAAACATTGTTTCGGTCGAGCCACAGATCTTTCAGAGTGGAAAGCTTGCCTATCTCCGTCAGATCGGATATCTCATTGCCGTCAAGGCAGAGAGTTTCAAGCCGCGTGAATTTTCCTATGTCCTTGATATCGCTGTCGGTAAGTCCTTTGTCGCTGAGATCGAGGTATCTGACAGTGGACCTGAATTTCTCTCCTCCGACAATGATATATTTATCGTCCTCGGGATCGCCGAAATCTGCCCCGTCGGGTGGAACATCAATATCCTCCATTCCCAGCTCGGGAACAATATCGGTCACAAAATACCGCTGTACCTTTTCCCCTTCCGTTACCGCTGGGATATCCTGAGCGTCTTTTTCCGAGGAAGCTGCCTCGATAAAGGAAAGCGCGCAGACGAATATTCCCGCAGTTATGACGCACAGCGCCGCAAGACCTGTCTTTTTGGCAATATTCACCTTTCTGTCAAGAAACCTTTCCAGGGCGAACAATGCCTGCGCTGCGTCGTCATAGCCGCCGTCAGCGCCAAAAGTCCTGCCGATGATATGCCTGAGCGGCTTGGGGATATTTTTTGGGACATCCCCCGGCTGAGAACAGTGTTCTCCTGTTATCATAAAGCAGATAACTTCGCCTGCTCCGCGGATATCCTTCTGATATTCCAGATGGAGCTGATCGCCGTATTTCACATCTGCAAGTCTCAGCGCCGATGAAACGCTGATAACAGAGAGCCTCGCCTTTCCGCTTTCGTCTATCCTCACCGTACGCGGAGCTATCCTGCCGTGTATCACAGGAACGGCAAGACCTTCGTGAAGATATCTGCATACCCTGAGTATCTCCGCTCCCGTCCTTACGGCTTCATCGGGTGCGAATCGCTTTCCGCGCCGTATCAGGTCGGTGAGCAGCGCACCCTGCATAAGCTCGCCGACGATAAAGCCGTTCCCGTCGGGGTCGTCAAAGGCATCATAAATATACGGCATATGCTCGTTCTTGATGGAGCGGAGTATCTCAAGCTCCTGAAAATATTCCGTAACAGAGCCGCCTGTATCGTCTGCGGGATATACGGAAACATAGCACTTGGCGCTTCGGCTGTAAGCCTTGTAGCTTCCGTCTCCGCTGATATCGGGCTTTTCCTTGATGATGTATGTATCGTTGATGACATCGCCGATATGCAGCATATCACTTCACCTCGCAGTCGGGAAGAGCATTCTTTATATCGGCAATATCCTCGTCGCTCAAATCGTTTTCGGAGATACTCAGCGTTGTAAGGGAGCTGCAGTCAAGAATGGGTGAGATGTCGGATATGGCGTTTCTGCTCAGATCTGCCGTTCTCAGCTTGTCAAGACCGCTAAGGGGCGTAATATCCGAAACGGAATTTTGCCCCAGGCTCAGGTCCATAAGACTCTTCATATTCTCCAGAGCCGAAATATCGTCGATATCATTTCGCTTCAGTATAAGGGAAGCAATGTTAACATCGCCCGAAAGCGGAGAAATATCCGTGATATTGTTGTCAGCCGCCCATAAATTTGTGAGGAAGCGCTTCCCCGAAAGGGGCGAAATATCACGTATATTATTCACGCTCACATTCAGGAATTCAAGCTTGTCCATCTCCGACAGCGGCGAAATATCGCTGATATTCATATTCTGTGAAATATCCAGCTTTTTCATTCCCGTAAGCCCCGAAAGAGGCGAGATGTCCGAGATGCTGTTGCCGCCGATATAAAGGCTCTCCAGATCGGCAAGCGACGAAAGGCAGGAGATATCCTCAACCTGATTTTTGTTGAGAGTAAGCTCTCTCAGCTCTGTCAGACCGCCTATGGGAGCAATGCTGCTTATTCCGTTGCTGTCAAGGTACAGCACCTGCAGATGGGGCGTTTTTTCCAGCGGCAGCAGCCCATCGCCTATGGCATTGTCATCGGCGCAGAGGTACACAAGCTCACTGAGCCCCGAAATAAATTCAAGAGAGGTAAGACTGTTTTCTTTGACATCAAGTGTAGTTATGGCTGTGTTTTCGGAAAGAAAATCGATTTCCGTCAGTCCGCAGCCTGCCATTGAAAGAGTATCGAGAGCCGGTAATTTCTGCAAAAAGCTCATATCCGCGCCGTTAAGCTCAACTCCGTCAAGGCTTAATTTTTCAAGAGCGGTAAGCTCGCCAAGCAGGTAAAGCTCATCGGCGGAAATGCCTTTGTCCTTGAGATTTATCTCGGTAATGCTTTTTTCATACCTTACTCCTCCAAGGATAATGTATGGGTAATCCTCCGTATTCTCTTTTACCTCAGCGATAGTGGGTTCGCTTTCCGCACGCTGCAGTCTGACAGCCTGATATCCGCTGAACGCCACCAGTCCCGCCACACACAATGCCCCTGCTATTTTAAGACCCGTATAGCTTTTTTTATTTATCTTTTCGATATCCGCCAGCATTTTTTCGGCAGAGCGGTATCTGTTCTCGGGAAGGAGCTGGGTCGCCTTGTTAAGGACTGCCTGAAATTTCGGAGAGATATCGGTGCCCTCAAAATTAAGCTTTTTACCCTTTGGGAGACGTCCCGTTGCGATATAATACAACGTTGCCCCCATACCGTAGATATCCGTCCGCATATCAATGACAGCCTTGAGCATTTCGGTGGCGGCAGTCTGCCGGGGAGATGTCTGTATCTCGGTAAGGTCGTCATCAAAGCCTACAAGTCTGGTCTCCTCGGAAAAGTCCGTAACGTTCTGAGGAACGCTTACCACCTGCCTGTAATCCAGAGTCTGCTCATAGGCGGAGAAATATTTGGAATGACCTATGGCTTTTGTGCTTGCCGAATTGAGATAGGTACTGATGTTGAAATCGATAAGGCATATCTCATCGTTTGGCATAAGCATAATGTTTGCAGGCTTGATATCGCTGTGTATGATGGGCGGGTTCTGGCTGTGGAGATACTTTACCGCGTCGCAGAGCTGAGCCGCATATTTAAGGACTTCCTTTTCCGAATACCTCTTGCCCGACTTGATAAGCTTGTCGAAATCCTGTCCCTCGATAAATTCCATAACGGTGTACACATCGTCACCGTCGCGGATAAAGTCAAATACCGAAGGGAGATTTTTATGCTTGAGCATTTTCAGGATATCTGCTTCGGAACGGTCGGACAGCAGATGCTTGACGTTTTCCTTGATGAGCTTCAGCGCAACATTACGCTGCATACTTATCTGATACGCCTTGTAGATTATTCCGCCTCCGCCCGCTCCTATCCGGGCGTCAATGCGATAATTGTTTTCAAATATCTGCCCTACAGTGAGCATTTATTCGTCCTCCTCTGCGGCGGATATCTCCAGCACCATTCTCCCAAGAGTAAGAACGTCCCCCGATCTTACAAGCTGGGGCTGAAGTACGAGTCTGCCGTTTAAATAGGTTTTATTTGTTGAATTAAGATCTTCCGCAAGAATGCTTTCGCCTACCCGGATAAACCTGCAGTGACGTGATGAAACGGTTTTATCATCCGCAACAATAATATCGCAGGTCTTGCTGCGTCCGATAACGATGCTGTTTTTTCCTGAGCCGTTCATACATATGGGATATTTGCGTCCGCTCCTTTTATCAATAAGAACGAGCCGAAGGATAACCGATGAGGCTTCATTATATATCTCAGCGGTATCGAAAACGGGTGAAGCGCCCGGGATAAACGTATCCTCACTTTCTCCTTCCTCGTCCTGCTCATCATAACGGCGGCAGTAGCTTCGCTGCCTGATGAAGATAACCGCTGTGAGAGCCGCAGCAATAAGGACGAGCAGAAGCAGAATGATATTTTTATACTCCTCAAGGATATCCATATCTCACTTTGCCTGTCTGCACACAGGGCTTCCGCTGCCGACGCACTTTATTATCACTGCGCTGATATTATCCTTTTCACCCTTTTTCTTGACATAGGAGATCATGGCAGCAGCATTTTTCACACAGGCTTTTTCATTCTTTATCCATCTTGCCGAGCTGCGCAGCCTGCTTTCCGTAATGAGCTTGTACAAGCCGTCGGAACAGATGACAAATGCGTCACCCGTTTTGACCTTGTCAGAAACGGTATTGACATAAATGTTGGTGCCGTTTCCAATACATTGCGAAAGCTTGGTCCTTACCGTATTTTCATTGACATTCACAAAAACCACATCGTCCTTGGATATCTGGGAAACCGTCCCGGAAATGCGGTATATCCTGCTGTCACCCACGTTCAGAGCAAAATAATCGCTGTCAGCCGCAAGGACAGCGGCAATAGTTGAGCCTGTCTGTATATCCTCGACCTGAGTTTTTTCGATAATAGCGGTGTTTATCTTGTATATCTTCTGCAGCAGGGAATTGCTCAGGCTGCTGAAATCGCCCGAATAATCTGTGATAGAGTCAAACCATGCTGCCAGCGCCTCGGATATCATACGGGAAGCTATCTCCCCGTCCTTCATACCGCCTATGCCGTCACATACGGCAGCAAAGCATACAGACACACCACCTATCACCTTCTGCGCAAAAAATATACTGTCCTCGTTATTTTCTCTGAAATTACCGATATCGCTTAATCCGCCGCAGCAATATATCATAGACAATCACCCTTTCACGCATTTATTTGCAGTGAATATACAGCCACATTATTTCCGAACATGATCTTGCTTCCGCTGCGGACATCTGCCCACACCCCGGGCTCCGCCTTCTGACCGTCCACAAATGTACCGTTTCCCGAATTAAGGTCGCATATGCTGTAAATGCCGTTTTCAAGCCTTATCCTGCAGTGTCTGCGGCTTATCTTTATGCAGTCTGAGGGAAATTCGATATCAGCGTTTGCATTGGCGGAATTAGCGCTTTTTCTTCCGATGGTGACCGTATCTCCGTCTCTTATATCAAGGGGTATGGAGGGAGGACAGTTTGAAAGCTCAGTGCTTTCCAGGATAAGATATGCGCCGAATATCTGGGTCTCGTCAGCGCCGTCCGAAGCCATTCCCATTATGACGGTATGATCGTCCTCCGACTCATTGGCGGGAGCCGCCGCAGCAGTCTTTGCCGGTTTATTTTTTCCGAAAAGGCTGCCGAAAATATCGGATCTTGGCTTGTTTTTATCCTTAGGCGGCTTGGGTGCCTTCGGGCTTTTTCTGGAGCTTGAAAAAAGATTAGCCATTTCGTCATCGTCATCATCACCTAATACAATGGCGGAGGAGCTGTTTGAGGGCGCAGGAGCAGCTTCGGATACCGCTGCCTTAGGCTTGCCGACATTTTCAAAAACAGGCTCGTGAGGAGCAGAAGCCGATCTTGTCTCCGCAGCCTGCCTGAGGGGATTTGCCTTGAGCCGTGAATTATCCGAAGAAGCAGTTTTTGATGCTCCGGAAGCATTCTGCTCCTTTCTGATATCCATTATCATTTCATAAAGGCTGTTAACGGAGAAATTATCATCGAGAAGCGCCTGGAGCAGGTCTATCCTGAAATCCTTATCGTCAATTATATCGGTATTTCTGAAAATGCTTCTGATGGTATCCATAATATCATCATCAGAGGCACAAAAGCTCTTTTCAAGGATATAGATATACCTTACCTCAAATGTATTGGCGTCGCAAAGAATGTGTTCCTTCTGAAAACAGAATTTGTGATAATCAAGGAGCCATTCGCTGCAGGTCATCATAGGGTACAGCATATTATATATCAGTGTGCAGCATTCCTTTTTGCTCATTCGCATTTTTATGGAAGAAATGCTTCTGTAGCTTCCGATGTCGTATTTCACAACACATCTGTCGAACTTGTTCATTATCTTCACAGGAGCAAGAAACGAGGGAAGATCGGAGGCAAGCATTTTAACTGCTATCCTGTCAAAATTATGATCGGGCTCTGCATTATAGATAAGATAATTGCCTGTAGCTTCAGATATGCTTTCCAGATTTACGGTATTCATTTTAATTATTCCTTTCCTGAAAAATTACAATACAGATTTAGCTTATTGTGAGCAAAGACCATTTGTCCTCAAGGCTCTTGACAGCTGCGCTGCTTCCGCGAAATTCGCGTGCCTCAAAGAACTCGTATTTGTCTATGATATTTCCTCTGACATCTATCAGTCTCCACATTCCGTCATCGCACTGCACAAAGCCCGCATTTTTTGAACAGAAGGAATTTGCGTCCTCGTAAATACAGTCAATGACCACATTTCCGTTTTTGTCCGCAAAGCCCCATTTTCCGTTCATTCTGACTGCCGCAAGCGAACCGCCCGCGCAGAATGGCTTTGCGTCCTCAAAGGAATTGTCATATATTTCTCCCGAGGTGTTAATAAGCTTAACGCTGCCGTCGGTCTTGATGAAAGCTCTTCCGCTCACCACCGCTTCGCCGCAGGAATTGACCTTTATCTCCTCACAGCTTACCTCAAGCTTGTTGTCATCATCACCGAAAAAGCTCCATTTTCCGTCTGTACAAAGAGCTCTGAAGCCCTCTGAGGCAGCTCCCAGAAAATCGTAGCCCTTTTCGCTTACAATAAGATCGGACGCCATATGCATTTTACCGTCGCTGCACATCACCACAGTCTTGTTCTTGCCCTCCGTGCGTACAAGTCCCGTTACCGACTCGTCCTTGCACAGAGCATACCGTACTCCCTCGCTGTTGATAAGGATATATTCATCTCCGAGCTTAACCGATGCATAGCCATTGGCGGAAACATTGGTAGCCTCGGAATAAATATGCTCAGTAAGCTGCTTTCCCGAGGAGGAATAAATGCCCCAGAGCCCTGTTTCCGTGTCCATGACAGTAAAAAAATCATTGTCTGCGGAGCCTATATTTTTGAAGCTGAAGGACGCCCGAGAATAGCTGTACCTGTTTTTTTCATACATCTGCGTAAGCTCGTCTGAAAAAAGCTCTTCTCCGCTGTACTGTCCTGTAAGTCCCTTTATCCCGTAATATGCCGGAAGCTTGTCGCCGTCAAATTTAACAATTCCTTTTGCAAGAACAGAAAGTCCGCTCTTTTTTTCCCGCTCATTGAAATAATACTGCGCAAGTCCCAGATATTCTTCCTTTTCAGCTCTTCCGCCATTGATACGGTCATTTATCATTGAAAAATATTCTTCGGTATATCCGCCGCTTTGGTAATATTCCATAAGGATATCCTCGACCTCGGTGTACTTTATCTCAGTATCGATGCCATACGCTTCAACAGCCAGAGGAACAGCCTTCACATATATCTTATCCTCGGCATAAGCAGCCGCCTGAGCCAGCAGCTCACGCTGTTTTTTCAGCTTGGTACCGTTATTGGAGCCAACAATATACCACGCTGCCAGCATTACTGCTATAAGCGGAATTATAAGCAGAAATTTGTATTTTGACATAAGTCCCAGCCTTTCGCAAATGGATTAAATCAGTTTATCTGAAGCATAATAAGTGCTCCCGCAAACAAAAACGGACATAATGGTATCTGAGTTCCCGCCTTGGCTTTTTTGCATATCATCAGCACTGCCGAGAACAGGCTGCATAATATCAGTCCGTAGAGCAGGGTGCCGAAGGATTTGTCTATGGTAAAAAACAGTCCGAGAACAGCCGCCAGCTTGACGTCTCCGCCTCCCAGCTTCTTTTTTGTAAGAAAATACCCGATAATGAACACAATGCCGTTGAATACCATTCCGCAAAGAGACATTACAGCTATCTGCAATGCAGCGTAAAAGTCAACAAGCATATTTATCAGGATAAACGCCGCCCATACCCCAAGCATAATGAGCAGGACCCTGTTGGGTATCCGTTTTTCTCTCAGGTCGGTAACGGTGAGAACGGAAAGCAGGAGTATGCCCAGATAATACAGCATTAAGATCCTGATATCGGTCTGAGCGCCCCATGCAAAGCTCAGTGCCATTCCTGCGATACCCGCACAGCCTGTGGCAGTTACCGTTTTGCTGTTGTACAGCAGACAGTTCGGAAATTTCGGGGAATTTTCCTTATATATCCTGTACACCCAGAAATGCAGCAGAATATAGTATACAAGAAAAGCTGCAATGATAAACAATGTATTCATATTCATTTCTCCGAAGCTCAATTGGGATATTTATAAGAGTCATCGCCCTCTCCCCAGCTGAGGCTGACCGCTCTCTGAACGATGTGGAAGGTGCTTGCCTCCTTGGGAAGAATGGTGAACGGCAGCGTATAATCATATGTCACGATAACATCAACGACCCTGTTGTTTATAGATTTATTTGCGTCTCCGGATATTTCGGGAAGCAGCGAGGAATTTGAAAAATCAATATTTGAGATCCCCATTCTCGAAAGGAACGCCTCCTTATCTCCCCCGTTATATCCCAGATATTTGTAGGTCAGAGCAGGATAGAGAAGATACGAGCCCAAAGCCGCCTTGCCGTTTTCAAGAGCTGAATTGGCACAGTAGCCCAGGATCCATTTGATTATGAGCTTAGGATCGTTCAGAAGAGCGTCGATATACTGCCCCAGCGACTCAGCGTCGTTTTCAATGCTTGAAAAATTTTCCTTATAGCTGTTAAAATCGATATTATCACCGAAATTTTCCACATTTATCTCTCCGCTGCCAATACCGCTCACGTCCTTGGAAAGGGAGCTTATAACAGAGGAGCTTGCGTCAATGATGCCTATCATATTTCCAATAGCATTATCGGTAGTTTTGAGATTTGAATTATTTATCTGCTGTACCTTACCGTTGACCTCACGCAGACCGAGATAGCTGTAGAAATAGGAATATGTAGCCACCTCGTTGGAGGTCTGCGTAATGGCATACTGCATTTTAGAATGGACGGTGTACAGCGAGATAAGAGATATGAATGACAGCACAGCTATCATAAATATGGGAAGGACCAGAGCTGCTTCCACAAACATAGCCCCCCGCTCGTCTTTTTTCACAGTTATCACTCCTTTAATATGTTCGAATAACGGTATAGGAAAATCCGTCGTTCAATATCTCAGTTTTACCGCTGCCGAGATAATCATCCACAGTATCCTGATTTAACACACCGCCTAAAATAAGCAGATTCATCTGATCGATACTGCAGGTAGCCTTTACGGAAACAGAAGCCTTTGACAGCTTATAATCAAGCTCATTCGCATTATTGATGCTTTCCTTATTACCAATTATTCTGTAATTCATATTCAGCTCCACAAGGTTTTGCGTTCGCTCGACTATGGTATCCGTATTACAGAACAGCATCGTGCATAGTATCACAAATTGACTGTAGTTAAATTTAATAGGCTCTTTGCCGCTTGAGCTGTCGGTTTTCTTGTTAAGGGGCGATGAACCTCCGCTTTCCTGAGTAAACAGGGAATCCATAGCATTTTTCAGCGTAGGATTATTCTGTATATTCTGCATAAGTGTCATATGGCTCAGCTCCGATTTGTAAAGAGCTATGCTTTTTCCCTCGTAAAGAGCCTGCAGATCAAGATATGTCTCAGCCATAGCAATGGCAGCTCTTATCAGCGGCGGAACTATCAGAGCGGCAATAGGTATTCCCGCCAGAGCATTTCTGATGGTTGCGATCGCATTGTTTATCTCCTTGATGGAATAGGTGCTTGCAAAGTTCTCAACAGCTCTGATTATGGTTATCTGAGTTCTGACAGCCTTTAAGTTACCCTGGGCGTCTCTGTTGCCCCAGTAAATATACTCAAGCTCTGCGCCGCCCAGGAACGGGTCTTCCCCGTCCGGCGTCACCGTGTTCACAAGATAATTGGTCTTATCGGTAATTTTTTCACCCTTTAAGGTCTTGCCCTCGAAATTATCTCCCGAACCCGTCTTTTCATCTTTTTTATCCTCTTCGGAGGAACCGCTTTTCTTGTCGGGGTGCTTGTCAAAGGTAGCATTCGTAAAGAAGTGCCAGTCATAGTCCATCATCAGCAGCTTTGTCAGATAGTACGAGCCGTTTCTCTCTGACGCTTCCGTCCTCACGTCACCGGTGAAATCTCCGTCATCTCCGAAAAGCGAGCTAAGATTTTGTTCTTTTACAGCCTCGGTAGATATGCCGTTCTGTATGCAATCGGGTATCCTGACCCC
The DNA here is from genome assembly GCF_051882455.1 of Huintestinicola sp. Lineage (NCBI taxonomy): Bacteria > Bacillati > Bacillota > Clostridia > Eubacteriales > Oscillospiraceae > Huintestinicola > Huintestinicola sp. Next base: position 16,634 of record NZ_JBJERV010000067.1, read on the forward strand.
GTCAAAGCTTTCGATAAGAGACTGTCCCGCGTCTCCCGGTCCGATAATTTCCTTTATGGTTTTAAGCAGGTCCTTGTAAACCTTGGTCTTTGCGTCCTTTTTCTGACTTGAGCCGCCTTCTCCGTACCAGCTGACCAGAATTTTCCAAAGCTCTGTATAATTCTGTGTGCGCGGATTTGCAGTACCCTTACCGTCAGTTATCTTGAACCATTTCTTATCAAGTCCCAATTCATTTTCAACAGAAATATGGTCTTTGTAAATGATGTTGCTGTCATCAAATAACAGATCATATGTCAGGGCTGTATCATTTGATATATAGAGCTCAAAATTCCAGATGACCATGTTTCCGTCACCGCTTCCGTTAGCAAAATTATTCAGATTATCAAGCTGTGTACCGATATATGTTACAAGATATCTTTCTATACTGTTAAGATACTGTATCTGTGATTCCAAAACAGCTTTGTCAAGCTCAAGAAGCTCCTTTAGCTTGTTAAGATACTCTTTATTCTTTTCATACTGCTGTGCAAGATATTCGTAATCAAAATCACCCACAAACTGAATATTGCCCGAATCTACTTCTTTAAGATCGACCTTATTCGGGTCGTCATAATTGGTCGCGCTGAAGCTGTATTCGTCCTTCATACCCGCAGCCATATCGTTATCGGGCATACTGTCGCACAAATTTATAAGCTCATCGCGTGAATCCTTCGCATTTGTTGCGACCTCGCTTATACCCTCCTTATGGCTGCCTAAAAAGCCTTCACCGCCTCTGATAAGCTCCTGCAATTCTTCAAGCTGCTTGATTATGCTGTTATCTTTATCGTTAAGCTGTTTGCTGATCTCATCATAATAATCTTTCATATCTGTCTGCAGATCGTTGATCTTCATCAGCATCCGATACTTAGGGTTCCAGTTTCCTAATTTTCCGTAATTACTGTGCCAATTTAAATAATTTTCATTTTCAGCACCAATGATCTCCTTATAGCAGTATACCTGATATAACAGATTACTTGAATACTGACTCGGATTGCTGTTTCCCTGAATAGTGTTTTCTATCTCATTTTTCCATTCTTCATAGTATGAACTGTCGGATTTGACATCGGACTTCAGACTTGTGAAAAGACTGCCGAGTTTTGAATCGCTGTTTCTGACGGTAATGCCGTTTGATTTCTTACCGCCTGCAAGGTCTGCAAAATCATCGCAGATAGCATTAAATCTGTCGGAAAAGCTGTTGTTGTAATCTATGACCTTATCCGGTATAGTCCACTCTGTATACTTATTTATATCGCAGAGCTTATCATACATTTTTTTCAGCTTATCATCCAGCTTATTGTAATTGTCATCGACCTCTTTTCGTTTTTTCATAAGCTCCTTGTTCTGCTGTGCCTGCTTACTTTGATCGACAGCGTCAAGGATACCGTTCCACGCCAGATCGGCAGGACCGATTATCTTCATATAATCGCATACCTCATCGGCAAACACCTTAGGATTTGACAGATTTGCCCCGTTTCTTTCGTTTGGGTCACAATCACCGTTGCTTGGGTCACAATCACTTTTGCTTCGGTCGCAGACGCTGTCCAGTATCATTTTTGTATTGCCGTAGGGAGCCCATAGGCTTTCGAGGGGAGCGCCGCCCTTTCCGATAAATACAACATTATTGGGTATGTACTGCAGGTCGGATCTTGAAGCATTTGTAGTCTTGCCCTTGCTTGCAGGGTCATAAGCCGACGCCATATATTCCTTTATAACATCAAGGGCGGCAAGCGCCTCATCATTCTGAGTGACCGCAAGAAGTCCGTAAACATCGTAAAGCATCTCATCGTACTGACTGAGTACCGCGTCCGCATAGCTGTAGGAAGCTGCCGCAGCCTCGGCGTGATAAAGCTTTATCCTGGCAAAATCAATCATCAGCCCCGAAAACATCAGCACGGGAATAAGCACCAGGCATATAAATACCGTTACACCGCCCCTGGTATTCTCTTTCCAGAAGAATTTAAATAATTCAAGCTTCTCTCTTATTTTCATTTCAACTGACCCCCTTAAAATTATCCTTTGATGAAGTTAAGGAATTTGTCAACGCTGCTGCCGAATATGCTGTCGATCTTCTGATCAAGTCCTGTTTTTATCATAAAGTAATCCACCACGTCCGTTATTCTCATGACCGAAACGCTGTCGCTGACCACGATCCTTGCGTCGGCTTTCAGCTTTATGCTGTTGTCAAGTCCGAAAAAGCCTTTAATGAACGGAAGCTTGATAGTCTGGGTCGCTGTAGCCTTCAGCTCACGGTAAATAATAAAATTAGCAGTGGACTGAAAATCGATCTCGATCCTTGTGTTATGAAAAACACTGCCTTCTTCTCCCGAGGAGAAATTCAGAAAACGGTAGTTATTGAAAAACATCTGCTCAAACTTTGCTTTGTCGGGCTTTGCCGCCAGCTCTTCGATACATTCCGCATATATATTTGTAAAGCTGCCGCTTGCCTCGGGAGCCTCGGCATTAGTATACTGCGTATTTCTGACATCATTGCCTGCCAGGTCTCCGAAGCCGATATACGAGTCTGTAAGCTCTGTTCTGTAGTACATAAGGGCTGTTTCCAGAGCGGACTGCATATTGGCTTTCATAGTAAGCATCATACTGATAAAAAGCAGGGTCATTATCATTACCAGCATAATGGGATATATTATGGCAGCTTCCACAATAAGGAAAACTCCGCTTTCGCTTTTAATAAGCTCTTTCATTTTCATACGCCCTTTCAAAATATATTTTTTCATAATATCCTGCGTATATCACACAGATTTCACAGAGAAGAAGTACTATTTGTCTTTATAAGGCAGTCTCAATGACGCAGGCGAATTTCTTCACCTGCGCGGATTCAGACAGCCTTGCCGGCAAGCTCACAACTGCAGCCGAAAGTGTCTAAATGATCAAATTTGAGGCTCTGAAGTTAATCCGCCTGCCTGGCTTTCAGCATTACCGAAAATAGTGCCCATAAACTCAGCGATCTTATCCTTAAATGCCAAAGCAAGACCTACTGCAATAGCGATAAGAATAAGCGAAACAACGATACCCGAAACACCAAGCTCGTTATGAGCGAGCTCTGAGATCTCCTGCTTAGCTCTGTCCTTGGCGATATCAGCCTTAACATATGCCTTGAGCGCCAGCTCACTGCCCTTCTGAACAAGTTTAGTCATACTTTTACCTCCTCTTTTCAGCCCATCGAGCCCATATTCATTGCAATTGGAACCATAACAAGAGCCATAATTCCCGCAAACATCAGGAGAGTAGGCACCATAAGCTTACCCTGCGCCAGCTCTCCCAGCCTTTTGGCGTTGTGCTTTCTTTCAGCCCAGCTTTCATCAGCGAGCTGATTGAACACGGCGCCGATCTCAGAATTTCCCTTGGAGATATTCTGTAGAATAGATGTTGCCAGCTTGGTTGTATATTTATTGCTGCAGTTGTTCATAAAGTTAGTATAGGCAACAGCCGGACTTATGTTATTATTCAGTTCGTCTGTTGCTTTGCGCATTTCATCGTAAAGTGCGCCTCTGCCCTTTTCGGAAACCAGCTCCCACGCTCTTGCCACCTCCATGCCCGAGGTAACGAGCAGCGCCATCTTCGAGATAACATTAGGGAACTGAGCTGTTATCTCCGCCTGTCTTTTTTCGGTTTTCTCCCTTAATTCGTCAAATGGGAGATAGCACAGCACCACCGCTGCCAGCAGCAGCGCCAGAGACAGTACTATCCCGTCGCTTCCCCTGCCCGTTATGGACATAATGGACATTATCATCAGAGCCAGCGCCGCGGAAAGGTACACATAGGAAGCGGTAAAAGCAAGCATATATGCCGCATTTCCTGCAGCACCCGGCTTTCCGTAAAGTATCTCGCTCCTGTTTTTAAGGTCCTGAAACAGCTTGCTGTCGGCAGTGACAATATTCATAGAAAAGAGGATATATCCCACAGAGGGGATTATATTAAGGAGCCCCGCTTTTCCTTTTTTTAATTTATCAAGCTCTTTTTGTATCTCAGCAGTCTTTTTTGCACTGCTTTTTTTGGCATTCTCAGCCCTTTTTCCGTTTGCCTGTCCTATCTCGGCAAGCTCTTCGAGCTTTATCTCAAGCTTAGCCTTTTCCTCGGCAATTTTACGCTGCTTGATATTCATCTGCGCCTTGACCGAATTGGCTATCTGTGCCTTGCCCACGGAAAGGCTGACTATCACCCAGAATGCTATCATTACAGTGGCAATGACCATAAGTATGTATTCCATATCCGTTCCTCCCCGTTAAACCTTGATATCCGTAAGCTTCTGCGCAAGGAAAAACGAAGCGATAAAAATGATAACGCATACCGTTGTAAGTACCCTGCCGAGCAAGGTGGTAAACAGCATTCCCATCATACCCCCGTCTCCGTCCGAGGAGAAAAGGAGCATAAGCAGCACAGGCATTATGAGCATCATAACGGTCTCCTGCTTGGGGGCGGTGAGAACGGTCTCGATCTCCTGCTCTATCTCTATTTTGTCGGAGATCACCTGCTGCGTCTGCTTGATGATATCGGAAAACTTATTGCTCTTACCCTCGATGACCTCGAATATCTGTGCAAAGCTCAGGATATCATCAACGCCGCTTCTCTCTCCGAAATCCTTGAAAAGGACTCTCAGCTGAATGCCGTTTCGGTATTTGCTCAGGATATTCGTTACCTCCACAACAATATCGGTATCCTCGCTGTATGTGAGCTTCAGGTCCTTGAGAGCGGACTCCAGAGCGTGAAGCTCCGTATTTCCCGCACGGGACGCCACCGCCATGCTCTCAAGCATATCGCAGAACTGTACTCTGAGCTTTTTTCTTCTGGCTTTTATCCTGCTGTTGGCATAGCTTGATTCCAGAAAGAATGCAGCAATAAACGCCGCGGGGAGAGCAATGAAAACATTATGATAGAATACATAGAGCACAGCCGTTCCGACAACAGTAAAGGCTGCGAATACCGCTAAATGCTCATAGGGCTTCATCGGGCATTTATTATAATTTATATCTCCCGATTTCTTTTCGATAACAATATCCTTTGAGGACTTTTTTCCCACTTCATATTCCTCCTTTATGGATTTTTCAGATAATCATAAATTCCCGCATTTATGAATTTATCGGGATGGACCATATGATTTTCCGTTCGTTTCAGAACTCCCCTGACCTTTGTCAGAGTGCTGTCGGGGGACTCCTCAAACCTGTAGAGCGGATTGAGATTTATCTTTCCGTTTTCATAGCCTGTTACCTCGGTGATCTCCATAGTTTTTCTCGAAAAATCTCTCATTCTCGACAGATGGACGATAATATCCACCGCCGAAGCTATCTGCTGACGGATAGCTTCCAGGGGAAGTCCCGGGGAACCGCTCAGTACCATAGTTTCCAGTCTGCTGAGCATATCGTTGGTGGAGTTGGCATGACCTGTGGAAAGGCTTCCGTCATGACCTGTGTTCATTGCCTGAAGCATATCAAGCGCCTCACCGCCTCTGACCTCGCCAACGATGATCCGCTCGGGTCTCATTCGCAGGGAGGATTTGATAAGGTCTCTGATGGTTATTGCTCCCACGCCTGCGGAATTGGCATTTTTTGTCTCAAGCCTTACAAGGTTCGGAATGCTCTTGATCTGGAGCTCAGCGGAGTCCTCAATGGTGATAACTCTCTCATAGGAGGGGATGTAGTTTGAAAGAGCGTTAAGAAACGTTGTTTTTCCGCAGCCTGTGCCGCCGCATACGAAAATGTTGAACTTTGCTCTGACAAGCTTTTCCAGGAACTCTGCCGCTTCCTCGGTAAGCGAGCCGTACTGTATAAGCTTATGGACCGTCATAGCCTCCTCGGGAAAGCGTCTTATGGTAACTATGGGACCGTTCAGCGCCACAGGCGGCATAACGACGTTTACACGGGAACCGTCGGCAAGTCTTGTGTCAACTATGGGGTTTGACTCGTCAACTGACCTTCCTGCCTGACGGACGAATTTGGTGATTATATCCACCAGTCTCTCGGTATTTTCAAACTGAGCCTCAAGCCGCCTGAGCTTTCCCGCCTGCTCAACAAAGATATTGTCATAGCCGTTTATCATGACCTCGGTAATTGATTTATCCGCAATTATGGTTCCGAGGATATCAAGTCCGCGCACCGATTCGAAAACGGAATCCTTGATGCCGTTTTTGTCAATAAATGTCATTGAAGCATATTTGCTGTATGCTGACGGGTCGCTGTGACGGCTTTCGTCCACGATCTTTCCGATCATTTCCTCGATCTTGTCAAGTAGCTCGCTGTCGCTGAGCGTGGTGAGATTATAAAGCTGCTGCACCTCTTCTTTAACGGCTACCGTAAGCTTCATCGAGGTCTCTTTATCTATCATAGTTATCACCGACTTTTCATTTAAAAATTGTACTTCGAGGTATTATGACAAAAGACGGCCGATATCGAGTCTCGCCTTTTTAACTATCTCCTCCACCACGATCTCGGTGGTGTCGCTGTTTAGTTTCGGAACGGAAGAAACCACCTCAAGCCCTGTAACGCTGTCAGCGCCGGGGTCATTAGCCTTGTTCCTTACAACAGCCGCTTTTGAAAAATACTCCTCAAACATACTTCTTTGTGAATAGAAGCGTTCCATTTTTTCCCTGCATACGGTATCGGGAGTTTCCACAAGAATTATCTTGTCGGATTTGTCCATAATAATGCTGTTGACACCCTTGAGCGACGTGTTCATATCCACAATAATGTATTCGCAGATGTCAGAAGTCATTATGGTATCAAGGAGCGCCGACATCTTTTCGTTTGTTATCTCCGTAACGTCCATAATGTTTGAGAACATATCGAAATACATAACGCCCGACTTGCTTTTCTTCACAAGGCTGCTTATTTTCATAGGCATATTTATGCCCTTGTCGAGCTGATAGATTATCTCATCAAGTCCCTTGCCGGGTCTTGCTTCAAGCAGCAGTCCGTATGAAGCAATATCTTCAAAGTTCAGATACAGCACACGGTTGCCGCGGTTTGCCGTCATCTCCGCCGCAGCACAGGATATTACGGTCTTGCCCGTTCCTCCCGCAGGAGAATAGAAGCATATGAGCTGACTGCTTATATTTCCGGAATTAAGCGTCTGACCGTTGCCCATTTCCGAAAAATAGCCTATCATCTCACGGTACATTATCTCAACGTGCTGATATTTGATAATGTATTTGCCAATATCGTTAGCAAGCCTGATGCTGTCATCGTAGTCCTCGTCGAGCAGCACCAGAGGGAGCTTGACATTTTTCAGATTGATATCTGCCGAATATGCGGATACATCAAAAAGAGCAATGTCATATATTCTTTTCTGCAGAAGCTTTCCGAAGCCGTCACTGTCTGCAAGGGTGAGATCAAGATTGCTGTATTTGTGCTCTAAAGCAGAAAATAATCTCTGGCTGTAATCCTTATCATTATCTGCAATAATTATTTTCAGTTTTTTCATTGTAAAATATAGCCACCTTTCAGATATACTGCCTGCCTTTTTTCCGTTTTCTCAGAATATATACATCTGAGAAAGGATGGCGGTTTTCCCATAAAATAAGAGCGTCTGAGAAAAAATGACCATTTTTTTGACGGCTGATAGTATCATATCAGGCTGCGGAGCTTTTCCATATTGCTCCTTTTGAAATCCGAAGAGGAATGAACATATCTGTTGAGAGTAATATTTACGTTTTCATGACCGAGTATTTCGCTGAGAGCCTTTATCTCAAAGCCGTTTTCCACGCATCTTGTGGCAAAGGTATGGCGAAGAGTGTGGAAATGAACATTTTCAAGCTTACATTCTGCTATGTAGCTCCTGAATTTGTATTCCATGACCCGAGGCTCGACAGATATGTCCTCTTCTCCCGAAAGAAGATATGCTTCTTCGCTGAGCGTTTCGTAATGCTCTCTGAAAAATCCCGCAATAAACTCAGGCAGCGGTATATCACGCACTGCTTTCCTGCTTTTGGGTTCGGTTATCATTATCCTTGTTTTGACCGACTCTCCCTCGACCTGCAGTCTCTGCATTGTTCCGCAGATGTGGAGAGTGTTTGTTGTGAATGAAATATTTTTCTTTTTCAGAGCGCAGAGCTCACCTATTCTTATACCCGTACAAAGGCTGAGATATGTGCCTATCTTGCAGAGGTCGTCTCCCTTTGTAAGATAAGAGATCAGTATCTTCTGTTCGCTCAATGACAAGACCCGTATGGACCTGTTTGTCTGACGGATATTGAGATGCCTGAGACTTGCGGTGACGCAGCCCTCAGTCTGAGCCTGCTGCAGTATCATTTTCATAACGCACAGAATATCCGTACGGGTCGCAGGCGAAAGCTTTTCCTTTGACATTATCAGCCTGCCGACAGTATCGGACGTAACAGCATTGATCTTACAGCTTCCCAGATCGGGTTCAATATGGTTATGCCATATTGCCTTATACTTATTGTATGTGGAAAGCTTGCACCTCATCTTCACCGACTCAAGCCATGTCTCGGCATAGCAGCTCAGTGTCTTTTCTCCGTCCTTTGTGACCGCCTCCTGCTTTTCGGGAGAAAAATCTCTCATTTTCTTTTTTACTTCGGAGTAGCTGGCAGCATAAAATGATTTGTAGCGGCTTTTCTCTCCGCAAGGCAGCATAATTCTGCCTTCCCAGCGTCCGTCCCTGCGTTTATAAATGTTTTCTCCTCTTCTTGGCATAAAAATTCCTCCTTATTTGACCATTCTTTTGACGGTAAATCGCGTTTTTTTCTTAACATATCCGGAACGAATTTCCCTATGTTAAAACAGACATATGTAAAAAACGACAATTTTCTTGTAAACTATTGACAATAGAAGTGTCAATGTAGTATAATTTAAATTAGGTAGTTATGTTTATTTCCTTTTCTCAGATGTATATATTCTGAGAAAAGATCCCAAAGACTTCTGCGGCATGAGCTGCGGAAGTCTTTTTAATTTTATCCGAACAAATTGTAAATTGTAATAATATAAATTAAACTTTATATGCCCGCTTTCCTCAGAAAGCGATTTACGAATTTAATGTGCTGAATTTTTATGAAACTAATTCATCATCTCTTGAAATTCACTGCAAACTATGATATAATGATAATAAACTATGTTTGTACCGTGAAAATTAACATAAATTGTAAATAATCGGGTACAAGCAGGCATAATATTTCCATATTTTTACAAACAGGCATACTGTCTGTGCGGATATATGTTTATTAAGTGACATTAAAATCAAGCTGAAATCGAAAGGATCGGATTATATGAAGGTTGTTATACTTGCAGGCGGATTTGGTACCAGAATTTCCGAGGAATCACAGTTCAAGCCCAAGCCCATGATCGAGATCGGAAGCAAGCCAATTCTCTGGCATATTATGAAAGAGTATTCGTATTACGGCTTCAACGAGTTCATAATCTGTGCAGGCTATAAGCAGCACGTGATAAAGGAATGGTTTGCTGATTATTTCCTGCATAACAGCGATATTACATTTGATTTCACCAAAGGTGAGAATGATATGACTATCCACAATTCGCACCTTGAGCCATGGAAGGTCACAGTGGTGGATACGGGTCTTAACACAATGACAGGCGGACGAATAAAGCGTGTGCAGAAATATGTGGGAGACGAGCCCTTCCTTATGACATACGGTGACGGCGTATGCGATGTTGATATAGGCAAGCTGGTGGAGTTCCACAGGTCCCACGGCAAGATCGCCACTCTAACCGCAGTTATGCTTGAACAGCAGAAGGGAGTGCTGGATATCGGCGGTGACAATGCGGTCAAATCCTTCCGGGAAAAGAACTTGTCCGACGGGTCGCCTATCAATGCGGGATACATGGTCCTGCAGCCTGAGATATTTGATTATATCGAAGGAGATGACACTGTTTTTGAAAAGGAGCCGCTTAATAAGCTTGTGGAAAAGGGCGAGCTTATGTCATATATGCACAAGGGCTTCTGGCAGTGCATGGATAATTCGAGAGAGAAGCTCATGCTTGAAAAAATGCTTGAATCAGACTCTGCCCCCTGGAAGAAATGGGCAGATTAAGGAGGAACAACAATGGCAGAAAAAACTGTCAGCATAGTTATACCTGCTTTTAACGAGGAGGAAAATATAAGACCTGTAACAGAAGCAGTACGTGCAGAAATAAAGGAAAACCTTCCCGAATATGATTATGAGATACTTATAATCGATAACAACTCTCAGGATAATACACGAAAAATAATAAGAGAGCTCTGCAAAGAGGACAGGAATGTAAAAGCCATATTCAACGAAAAGAATTTCGGTCCCGATAATTCACCCTATTACGGTCTTATGCAGGCAACAGGCGACTGTGCCATACTCTTCTGTGCCGATTTTCAGGACCCTCCGGAAATGATACATAAAATGGTAAGGGAATGGGAACAGGGCTATACCGTTGTAACTGCCATAAAGACAGAAAGCAAGGAAAACAGACTCATACGCTTTTTCAGAACAATATATTACAGGCTCATCAAAAAAATATCCAGCACAGAGATAATAGAACACTTCACAGGCTTCGGCTGTTATGATAAAAGCTTTCTTGATATAATGCGAAAGCTTGATGACCCCGCGCCGTTCCTGCGCGGTGTTGTGGCAGAATTTGCAGGCAACAGAAAATCCATTGAGTATGAACAGCAGAAAAGAAGAGCCGGCAAAAGTCATATCCGTTTCTTTACGCTTTATGATATGGCAATGAGGAGCTTCACGTCATACACGAAGATAGGTCTGCGTATGTGTACCTTTTTCGGCTTCGGGGTCGCCATAATAAGCGTGATAATATCTCTGGTATATTTCATAAAGAAGCTTCTGAACTGGGATGCTTTTGATTTCGGTATCCCCGTTATCCTGATAGGCGTATTCTTCCTCGGCGCTGTTCAGCTTATTTTCATGGGCTTTATGGGTGAATATATCCTTACGATAAATCAGCGAAGTATGAAACGTCCGCTGGTCATTGAACACGAGCGAATAAATTTCGAAAATTCGGAAAAAGAGATGTCTCAGACAAAAAGCTGATATGCACGGCGCTGAGAAAATAAAAAAACATATCTTTGAGGAACACGTTCTATATGAATAAAAAAATAAAAATACTGGACTGTACGCTGCGTGACGGCGGACAGGGACTTGATTATAACGACCATATCGGTATAAAAACAGAAGCGTTTACCGACAGCGAAAAGCTCAGAATTGCCGAACTGGTGAGAGATTCGGGGATAGACATTATCGAAATAGGCTGTATGTCCGAGAGCAGCATCGGCAGAGAGCGATTTGCGGTTTATGAAAACCTCAGTGATCTGTGCAGATTTCTGCCCGAGAGAAAGGACCCCCGGCAGATATTCACAGGTCTTTATATCGACCCCGATACCCCTGTTGATAAGATACCCGAGCATACGCCCGAAATGGTTGACGGTATCAGAGTGATACTAAGATATTCCCAGCTGAAAAAATCTGTAGATTTCTGCGCTTCGCTGGCAAAGAAAGGCTATAAGACCTTTATTCAGCCCATGCTGACCATGCGCTATACCGATGACGAGCTGAAAATGCTTGTTGACTCCGCCAATGAGATGGGAGCATATGCGCTCTACTTCGTCGACAGCTTCGGATATATGGACGAAAGGGATATCGAAAGGCTTTACCGCTTTTACGGCGAGGGACTTGACGAAAGTGTAAGGATAGGCTTCCACGCTCATAATAATATGGAAAACGCTTTTTCAAACGCCAGATATTTTATCGAAAACCTGGCAGACCGTGAATGTATAATCGATTCCTGTGCCGCAGGAATGGGACAAGGTGCGGGAAACCTTCAGACAGAGATCATTGTGGATCATATGAATAAGCATTACGGTACAGAATATGATTTTGACTGTGTTCTGGAGGTATGCGATATCCTGGAAAAATTCCGCAGCCATGATATGGAGGTCTGGGGATATTCCCCCCTCAGATTTATACCCGCCGTTCATAAGGCAGCTTACAAATATGCCGCTGCCATGAAACTCGATTACAAAATGTCACTTTCCGAGATCAACAAAATTCTTTCAGATATGCCCCTTGAAATGCGTCACAGATACACTGCCGATGATCTGAAGAAGCTTTTGGGCAAATAACACGGAGTGTAATAAATGGAGCAAAATATAACGCAAAAAAGCAGAAAATCAAATATAGAGCTTTGCAGGATAATCTGTATGATGATGATAATCGCCCATCATCTGGTTTATCACGGCAGAGGTATTCATATTGCGGAACCCATCGCAAACCGTTTTATTTCATATATATTTCTGCCCGGAGGAAAGATCGGATTTGACGCATTCATTGCGATCACCGCATATTTTATAACCGACAGTTCATTCAAAGCAGAACGATTTTTCAAGATCTATCTTGAAGTCATATTCTACAGTGTGATAACAACAGCGGCTGCATTGATGACAGGACTCAAAATGACTATCCCCGAGCTTATCGGCGCCCTTCTGCCGATAACAGGTGCCGTGCAGGGCTATGCCGCCACATATCTGGCATTCTACCTGCTGCTGCCGTTTTTGACCGCAGTTTCAAAGCACACAACCGATAAACAGAACTGTTTTCTCGTTGGTGTGCTCACAGTATTCGTGATATTCAGCAGAGTGATCGGTCCGATAACATCAAGCGAACAGGACGTATACTGCAGGTTAATTCTATTTGTATACTTTTATTTTCTTATGATCTTTCTGAAAAGGCATCCGGTGAAGTGGCTTGAAAAGCCATTGGTCACGATGACCCTTTTTATAATAAACTGGGCATTGATCGTAAGTTACCATATATTGCCTGAAATTATTCCGATAGATGAAAAGATACTGCAATTTATGTCACGTTTTCTAAGTGATGAAGGAGGACTGCTGAATATTACAGCAGGTCTGCTCATATTCTTTTTCTTCAAAAGCATCAATATAAAGCAGTCAAAATGGATAAATATTACGGCAAGTACGACTCTTGGAGTCCTCCTGCTCCACGACGGACATTTTTCCAGAAGTCTTACCTGGCGTATCCTGAAACCGAGCTCATGGATCGAAAGCAAATACTATATTCTTATGATATTTGCATCGGTACTGATAGTATTCATCTATTGTGCCGCTTTTGACATAATGAGAAAAAGGCTGTTGGAAACACCGTTTTTCAAAACCGAACGGATACGGCTGCTGTGCAGAAGGATCGATGAATACGTTGCTCCCCCTGCGGAAACATCTGCGGAAGCAAGATATGCCGATAAAAAATAGCAAAACCATAACTATACCGACTACGTAAAGGAGATAATATCAATGCTTAAAGGTAAAAAAATATTGGTCACAGGCGCAACAGGACTCATAGGCAGCGGTCTCGTGTGCAGACTTCTTGAAGAAGGAGCGCAGGTCATTGCAATGGGAAGAAATATGGCAAAGCTTGAGCGTGTCTTTAAAGATAAGCTCAGTTCGGGAAATCTGTACTGCCGTGAAAGAAATGCGGCAGCAGGTCTTTCGGAGGAGCTTTCCGAGCTTGATTATATTTTCCACGCAGCAAGCCCCATATCGGGAAACGAGATAAAAAGCAGACCTGTGGATACGATCTCATCAAATATCGACGGAGCAAGGAACTGCCTTGAATACCTGAAAGATCAGAAGGAAAAAACAGGAAAAAGCGGACGTCTGATAGTATTCTCCTCTGCCACAGTTTACGGAGCAGCCCCTGCCGAGGGAAAAACCGTCTCGGAAGATGATACATATCTGGCTGACAGACTATCCTCGGCAAATATCCCCTATTCCGAATCCAAGCGAATGACGGAAGCGCTGGCAGGAGCATATTACAGGCAATATAATGTGGATACCGTAATAGTCAGATTCAGCTATGTTTACGGTTACTCTGCCGAAATGCCCGCAACTGCATTTTACGAATTTATCAAATGCGCACTGAACGGCAATGATATCACTATCAATGCACCGAAAATGTCAAGGCGTGACAATATTTATCTCGAGGACGCGCTGGACGGTCTGCTCTGCGCTGCTGTGAATGGCGAAAGCGGTGAAGCGTACAATATTTCATCGGGCGGACAAGCAGGAAGCTATGCCTCTGCCTCAGAGCTTGCCGAGATAATTGCAGACAGTGCAAATAAATATCTCGGCAGCAATGTGAGAGTAATATATCCCAAAGGCAGCTGTGAACAGCTGGAAGGCATGATACTTGACAATTCCAAAGCAGCGTCCATTGGTTTTTCCGTAAAAACGCCCCTTTCGGAAGGAATTGGCGCAATAGTAAAAAAATACGCCTCCATCAAAGAATAAATGCCGTAAATAAAGCGGTCCCCATGTTCAAAGGACGGTAAATAAAAGTATGACTGTTTCCGAATTTATAGTAAGCGAGTTAATAAGATACGGCGTAACGGATACCTTCGGTATCCCGGGCGGAGTGATCTTAAAGCTGCTTTCGGCAATGAAAAATGCCGAACCCGCCCTTACTCCTCATCTGACCCATCACGAGCAGACAGCAGGCTTTGCTGCGCTGGGCTATGCTCAGGCAGGGGGAAAGCTCGGAGCTGCCTATGCCACAAGAGGTCCCGGTATAACAAATATGGTCACCTGTATCGCTGAGGCATATCAGGAGTCTGTACCTGTGCTGTTTATTACCGCCCATTCCGCAAGGACCTCGGGTGCCCCCCGTTTTATGAATAATCAGGAGCTTGATATAGTCAGCTGTGTATCGGGATTTACAAAATTTGCCGCAAATATCGACAGTCTGAGCGATGTCAGAGAAATTCTCGGCAAGGCGATCACCGCTGCGGTAAGCGGCAGAAAGGGACCCGTGCTGCTGGATATCGCGGCATCACTGTTCGCAGCAGATATGCCCGGGTCCGACCATATCGAGACTTATGCAGCTGATGACAAGCTTACGGAAAACAGCAGACGTGCCGCCAACGAGACAAAGAAAAAGCTTATAAGCTCCGAAAGACCCGTTTTGCTTATCGGAGACGGCATAAGACACACTGTACCAAAGGAAAGACTTCACCATATCGTTAAATCGCTGGGTATCCCCGTGCTTTCAAGCCGAGGCTCTCAGGATATTCTCGGCGGGTCGCCGTATTACTTCGGATATGTGGGAAGTCACGGCGTCCGCTACAGCAATTTTATCCTCTCAAAAGCTGACCTTATCATATCTGTGGGCAACAGAATGGCATTCCCGCTTACATCAGAAAGCTTTGCGCCTGTGATAAAAAATGCGGAGGTCATACGCATCGACATTGATGAAAACGAGTTTGAAAGGCATATTCCGGGTGAACTCACCTTCACCTGCGACGGCGGGGACTTCCTTGAAACGCTGTATGAGCAGGAAGTATGCTTCAGCCATGGGGACAGCTGGCTCGGAAAATGCAGATATCTTAAAGAAGAGCTGATAAACGAAGACTGTCCCCTGCAGGTCGAAAGACTTGCAGGCTTTATCCGTTCCCGAAGCGGCGTCTCATATGTCTGCGATGTGGGAAATAACGAATTTTACTTTTCAAGAGCCTATGAAAAAAGCGGTTCGGGAGACTGTGTTTACTGCTCACGCTCCTTCGGCACCCTTGGCTCGGCTCTCGGACGTGCAATAGGAGTGCATTATGCCACAGGCGGCGATGTAATTTGCGTAACGGGCGATCAGGGACTTCAGTACAATATTCAGGAGCTCCGGTATATATCCCATTGGCAGCTCCCGATAACGATAGTCCTTCTCAATAACAGCTGCTCGGAAATGATACGGGATCACGAAAAAACAGCTCTTGGCGGTATGAGCATACACGTTGACGAAAAAAGCGGCTACAGCACTCCCGATTTCAGAAAAATATCCGAAAGCTATGGCATTATATACACATCAGATGATAAAGCAGCCATCGCCTCCAAAAATAAAACGCTGTTTTACGAAATACGCTTTGACAGCGAAAACGGGCTCACCCCGTCGCTTCCGAAAGGAAAGCCTTGTCAGGATATGAGTCCGTACCTTGAGCGAAGCCGATATGAGCGGCTGGATAATATCTGAAACTATAGCGATCCGCAAAAATATCCTAACATTGAAAATAGAAAGACCAGCTATAAAAAGTCAATACCCCAAATGAAAAAATTAAGAAAAATTTT